>NZ_LQIH01000057.1:0-1521 GCF_001499835.1 Mycolicibacterium novocastrense | reverse complement strand
ACCGACCTTCGCCAACAACACCGCCAACGCAGCCTGCACCACCATGAAACTGGTCGCATTGAACTCCCGCGCCAGCGCACGCACCCGCTGCTGCAGCTCGGGTGACCAATTCACCGGCACCGTCGCACCTTGCAACTCCGCCATTGCGGGGTAGGGCCGATCGGTGGGCAATGGGATCCTCTCGGGCATCCCGGCAAGAGATTCTGTCCAGTAACCCAACTGCGCGGCGATGGGACTGTCGGGGTCATCGAGCTCGCCCAGGTTCGCGCGATTCCACAGCGTGTAGTCGGCGTACTGCACCGCCAACGGCGTCCATGCGGGGTCGTGTCCGGCGCATCGGCTGGTGTACGCGGTGCTCAGATCGCGCACCAACGGCGCGATCGACCAGCCGTCGGCCACGATATGGTGCAGTACCGCGACCAGTACGTGTTCGTCGTCGGTGAGGTGGAAAAGCCAAGCCCGAATGGGGATCTCGGCCGACAGATCGAACGTGTACCGTGATGCGGCTCGGATGGCTTCATCCAATCGGCTTTCTGACCATCCGCTGGCATCGACGGCTTCCCATGCGATGTCGGTTGTCTCTGCCGGCAACGCGACCTGCCGTGGTGTCCCGTCGGCTGCCTCGAAGACGGTGCGAAGGCTTTCGTGCCTGCCGATCACGTCGTGAAGCGCCATGGCGAGAAGATCGGCGTGTAGGTGTCCGCGGAGTCGCAATCCCACCGGCAAGTTGTAAACCGGTGAGGGACCGTACAGTTGATCGATGAGCCACAACCGGTGCTGGGCGAAAGACAACGGAACCGATGGGGGCCGCGGTGCGTGCGCCAGCGGCTGCGGCCGGCTGGTACCGGCACCGATGTGCAGTGCCAGTTGAGCCACCGTGGGTGCCTCGAACACTGTGCGAACGGAAAGCTGGGTATCCATACCGGAATTGACGGCGGCGATCAGACGCATCGACAGGATGCTGTCGCCGCCGAGGTCGAAGAACGAGTCGTCGACCCCCACGCGGTCCAGTCCCAGGACTTGGGCATATATACCGGCGAGAATTTCCTCGATCGCGTTACCGGGGGCCCGGTATCCGGTGGATTGGTATTCGGGTGTCGGCAGGGCGCGGGTGTCGAGTTTGCCGCTGACCGTCAGTGGCAGCGCCTCGATCAACACCACCGCCGAGGGCACCATGTAGGACGGCAGACGATCGCCCAACTGCGCACGCACCGCAGACGGCTCGGCTGTTCCGGTGATGTAGCCAACCAGACGCTTATCACCGCGACGGTCCTCACGCACAACCACCGCCGCCTGAACCACCCCATCCAATTGCGCCAACACAGACCGAATCTCACCCAGCTCGACCCGATACCCACGAACCTTGACCTGCTCATCAGCACGCCCCACAAACTGCAACTGCCCATCAGCACGCCACAAAACCAGATCCCCGGTCCGATACATCCGCGACCCCGCCGGCCCAAACGGACACGCCACAAACCGCCCAGCCGTCAACCCCGCACGACCCAGATAACCCACCCC
>NZ_LQIH01000056.1:0-238590 GCF_001499835.1 Mycolicibacterium novocastrense | reverse complement strand
CGCCCACACCTCGCCGGTCAACCCCTCTCAGTCCCCCCGCGCCCAGTCCTCCAGCTGCAGCAGCGGCAGCTGCAGCTCGAGCGACTACTGCCACCAACAGCTGTCGACGCACGGCCAGCAGTCGCCTGATGTCCTTCTGGGCGGCGCACCGACCGAGCCCGCGCCCGGCCGCGGTGGCGGCGCACCCGGCGGTGGTGGCGGGGCGCCGGGAGGCGGCGGGGGCGCGCCGTTGATGAAGGTGTTGCCGGGCGCGGGCTCGGTCGGTGCGCCGCCCTGATGGACATCAGGCGACTGCTGGCCGTGCGTCGACTGCTGTTGGTCGCTGTCGTCGCTCGAGCTGCTGCTGCCGCTGCTGCTGCTGGAGGACTGGCCGCTGGTGGACTGAGAGGTGTTGACGGGCTCGTTGTCGGTGATCGGGATCGGCGGGAAGTTCAGCCGCTCCTCGGGGATGTCCGGCGGCGGCACCGGCGGTTGACCGTTGATCAGCAGCGGGCCCTTGGCGCTGTTGAGCAGCGTCGACCAGCCGCCGTTGCCCAGCGTGGCGCCGATGCTGCAGGACACCTGACGACTGCCGGCCGCCCAGCTCGGCAGCGAAATGGTGCTGTAGATCAGCGTCAGCGTGGTGCTGCGCAACTCGATGGGCGCCAGGTAGGCATCCGTCATCCGGGTGCACGCGTCCTTGATGAAGCTGTCCTGCTCGGGCTCGGGCGGCAGCCCCCCGGGGAACCTCTCGGCGAGGTTCACCGCGCCGGTGACCTCCATCGCGTGCGGCGCAGCACAGTCGACAGGGATGTCGGTGGGCTGGTTGGTGGTGGGGTCGATACCCAGGCAGGTGCCCGGCGGCCACACCTTGGACTGGTCGACCTCGGCGACCTTGCCGGAGAACGGCAGCTGCTGGTTGTTGGGCCCGGGCAGCTGCAGCCCGCACAGCATGCGGCGCTCGCCGGATTGGCTCCAGGCCTTGTCTCCGCTCCAGAGCATGCTCACGGTGAAGCGGCTGTTCGGGTCGAAGCGCGGGCCCAGGTAGTTCTTCACGGCGGTGGAGCACTGCTCCTGGCTGATCTGCTGGATGCGCGCGCTCGACGGTGGCGCGGCGTCCGGTCCGTATTCGCTGCCGGGGAAGGTTCGCATGTCCACGGACTCGGCGACCTCGAACCGGTGCTCCTGGCCGCAGTCGACGATCTCGGCGGCGTCGGGTGTGCGGTCGGGCCAGTTGAGGCAGTCGCCGGCCTTGGCGTGTTCGAACGTCTCATTGCCCCGCGGGCCGAGGGAGATCGTGCTCGCGGTCAGCCCGCTGGCGCCGTCGGTCTGCGGCAGGGCGGTGATGAGGCCCGCGATCAGCAACCCGCCCAGAGCCGTCAGCACCAGCGCCCGGCGCGTCGGCGTGGCGTGCAGACTGGTCCACCACGCCACCCGCTCCGACGCCTGTGTGTCGCCTTGCTGCGGGTCGGCGGGGTCGTGCTCGCCGAACGGGCGATCGGGTGCCTCCAACATCTGCTCCATTGTGACAGGCGTGTCAGGTGCTGTGACAAGTGATGCAGTTGTAAAGTTATGCGGTTGTGCTGGCCTGGGGAATCGACCAGTAGGGTTGCGCCCGTGATCGACCTCAAGTTGCTGCGCGAAAACCCGGATGCGGTTCGTGCCTCGCAGCGCGCCCGCGGCGAAGACCCGAGCCTCGTCGACGCGTTGCTCTCCTCCGACTCCGCGCGCCGGGCCGCGGTGTCGGCGGCCGACAATCTGCGCGCCGAGCAGAAGGCCGCGAGCAAGAAGGTGGGCAAAGCTTCACCGGAGGAGCGGCCCGCGCTCCTCGAGCAGGCCAAGCAGCTCGCCGAGAAGGTCAAGGCCGCCGAGGCCGCGCAGGCCGACGCGGCGAAGGCGTTCACCGCGGCTCACATGGCGCTCTCGAACGTGATCATCGACGGGGTGCCCGCGGGCGGCGAGGACGACTTCGTCGTGCTCGACACGGTCGGTGAGCCGCCGCGTATCGACGACCCCAAGGATCACGTCGAGCTCGGCGAGTCGCTGGGCCTCATCGATCTCGAACGCGGGGCCAAGGTGTCCGGCGCGCGGTTCTATTTCCTCACCGGGGCAGGCGCTCTCCTGCAACTCGGCCTGCTCCAACTGGCGGTCAGGCTGGCCACCGAGAACGGGTTCACGATGATGATCCCGCCGGTGCTCGTGCGCCCAGAGATCATGGCGGGCACCGGTTTCCTCGGCGCCCACAGCGAAGAGGTCTACCGGATCGAGTCCGACGACCTGTACCTGGTCGGCACCTCGGAGGTGCCGCTTGCCGGATATCACGCCGACGAGATCCTCGACCTGTCCGGCGGGCCGCTGCGCTACGCGGGCTGGTCGTCGTGCTTCCGGCGCGAAGCAGGCAGCCACGGCAAGGACACCCGCGGCATCATCCGCGTGCACCAGTTCGACAAGGTCGAGGGCTTCATCTACTGCAAGCCCGAGGACGCCGAGTCCGAACATGAGCGGCTGCTGGGCTGGCAGCGCCAGATGTTGGCCGATATCGAGGTGCCGTACCGCGTCATCGACATCGCCGCGGGCGATCTCGGGACCTCCGCGGCGCGCAAATTCGATTGTGAGGCTTGGGTTCCCACCCAGCAGACTTACCGTGAGCTGACCTCGACGTCGAACTGCACGACTTTTCAGGCACGCCGGCTGGCGGTGCGGTACCGCGATGAGAACGGCCGCCCGCAGATCGCGGCGACGCTGAACGGAACGTTCGCGACGACGCGGTGGCTGGTGGCGATCCTGGAGAACCATCAGCAGCCCGACGGCAGCGTCCGGGTACCACAGGCGTTGAGGCCCTATGTCGGTACGGACGTGTTGACGCCGGTGCACTAGGGCCGGCGGCCGGATCGGATTTGTTTCGCACGCGCCCACCGGGGTAAAGCATCGCAACCCAACCCTAGGAGGCGCCGTGAAGGCGATGGTTTACCGCGGCCCGTACAAGATACGGGTGGAAGAAAAAGACGTTCCGCCGATCGAGCATCCGAACGACGCGATCGTGCGGGTGACGCTCGCGGCGATCTGCGGTTCGGACCTGCACCTCTATCACGGGATGATGCCCGACACCCGGGTCGGGATGACCTTCGGACACGAGTTCATCGGCGTGGTCGAGCAGGTTGGGCCGTCGGTCCAGAACCTCCAGGTCGGCGACCGGGTCATGGTGCCGTTCAACATCTTCTGCGGCTCGTGCTGGTACTGCGCGCGTGGACTGTACTCCAACTGCCACAACGTGAATCCGAACGCGACCGCGGTCGGGGGCATCTACGGGTACTCCCACACGTGCGGCGGATACGACGGCGGGCAGGCCGAATTCGTACGGGTTCCGTTCGCCGACGTCGGCCCGGCGATCATTCCGGACTGGATGGCCGACGAGGACGCGCTGATGTGCACCGACGCGCTGGCCACCGGTTACTTCGGCGCGCAACTGGGCGACATCGTCGAGGGTGACGTCGTGGTGGTGTTCGGCGCCGGTCCGGTCGGGTTGTATGCGGCCAAATCCGCGTGGCTGATGGGTGCGGGCCGGGTGATCGTGGTCGACCACCTCGAATACCGGCTGGAGAAGGCCCGCGCCTTCGCCCATGCGGAGACCCTCAACTTCGTCGAGTACGACGACATTGTCGTCGAGATGAAGAAGACCACCGGCTATCTCGGCGCCGACGTCGCAATCGACGCGGTGGGCGCCGAGGCCGACGGCAACCTGCTCCAACACGTGACCGGCGCCAAGCTCAAGATGCAGGGCGGTTCTCCGGTCGCGCTGAACTGGGCGATCGACTCGGTGCGCAAGGGCGGCACGATCTCGGTGGTGGGGGCCTACGGGCCGATCTTCTCCGCGGTCAAGTTCGGCGACGCGTTGAACAAGGGGCTGACGCTGCGGATGAACCAGTGCCCCGTCAAACGGCAGTGGCCGCGGCTGTTCTCCCACATCCAGAACGGCTACCTCAAGCCCAATGACATTGTCACGCACCGTATCCCACTCGAGCACATCGCCGAGGGATACCACATTTTCTCCGCCAAGCTCGACGACTGCATCAAGCCGGTCATCGTGCCCGACGCCGCCTGAGGGGGATCAACATGACCTATACCGCTGACCATCCACCCGTCCCGGCTTCCGACGATCTGCGCGCCCGCATCCCGGGTTGGGGCGCCGACCTCGACCCGGCCGACAGGCCCTCGGTGCCCAAGCTGAAGCCGGTCGAGACCGGAGCCCACTGGGATTTCCCCGAGCGCCAACCCGAGAAGTGGCCGAGGGAGCGGTCCATTGAGCACCAGTTCCTCACACCGGTGTTCGGCACGTCCACGCCGCCGCGGGGGCTCTCGGGTGCGATCCGGCGCTACTCGTATCGCACGTACAGCGAGGGCCGCGCCGCGCACTGGCTGCTGCTGATCCTCGCCGACCGTGTGGACGCCGTCGAGCACCACCTGCGATCGCTGCTCAGCCTGCGCCCGGACAACCCGATCACCGAGACCGGCGTCAAAACCGAGTTCACCCACAACGGCATGGCCGCGCGCGCGAAAAGCAAACGGGCCGACGCCAATCACATGTGGATCCGCTGATCGTGGGCGGCCCGTGGGTGGCGACGGCCGGGGTGGGGCTGCTGGCGGCGCGCCGGCTGCGCCGCAACCGCGGCTAAGGCTTGAACAGCTCGTCGAGGACTTCGATGAGCTGGTCGGGGTGTTCGGGCGTGAACGCCGGGCGCCACCGGTTGCCGTCGACGTCGAGGGTGACGAGCGTGTCTTTCAACGGCCTACGCACGTCCAGCGGCAGCCAGCGGCGCAGATCCGAACTGCCCCAGAACCGGTAGCGGTGCACCCAGTTCAGCGGCGATACGGTGTACCCGCGAATCAACCTCAGCGGAATGATCTTCGACGTGCCCGAGGGGAAGTGGTACCGGCGCAGCGTGACCGCCTCCCGGTCGACCTGGATCATGCCGTCGTCGTAAAGTTGTTGCGGAACCGTCACTTTCGCTTACTCCGCAACTCGTGGCCCTTGGTGGTCAGGCAACGACCGTTCTGCAGATTCCACTGCCACCCGTGCAGGTTGCAGGTCAGCGTCGAACCCTCCACGACGCCGAACTTCGACAGGTCGGCCTTCAGGTGCGGACACCTGCGCTGAATCTCCCAGCCGTCCAGGGTGATCGATGTCGAGTCGTCGTGCGCCTCGGCGAACCAGCCGTCGGCGTATGCGATCCGCTCGTCGGTCAGGCACTTGAAGAAGGTGTACAGGTACTCGTTGTATCCGCCGACCCGCCATGCCCGGAACCGCGTGGACAGGAAGATGGTGTTGACCCAGTCCGGCTCGTTGTCGCGCAACACCGTGCGCACCAACTCCGGCGGAATCGCGAAACCGTAGCGGAACTTCTCTGCGGCAACGGCTTCGCGCACAATGCGTTTGGGGAAGTCGAGGACCACCGTTTCGGAGCCGAGCCTCAACTCGACCGGGTAGCCGATACCGTCGCAGATCTGATCGCTCTGGATCATGATCGGCTCGAATGCCGTGCGCAGCGGCTCCAGTAACGACTCGCCCGCCGCGTCGGCCCAGCTCGCCTTCTCCGCGGCCAGCACCGGCGCCATCCGCTCGGCATAGTCGGCGATGTAGTCGGCCTTGCCGGTGGTGAAGATCGCCTCCACCTCGGCCTCTGGCAGCGGGTGGTTCAGCGAACCCAGTTGTGAGCCGGTGAATTCGGCCGTCGAGCCAGGAATCAGCAGCAGCCCGCCGTCGTGGCCGTGTGTGCGCATCTGGTCGAGGAACACCATCTGGTCGGGGAAGATGTTGGCCGGATCGTCGTGGTCGTCGTTGAGGTCGCGCAACTCCGGATCGAGGAAGCACGGCGGGCCCGCGGACGGGATGACCCAGCTCGCCCCGACCTGCGCGATGTACTGCCGGCAGCGGTCCATCTGACGCTGACGTTTCTGGATCCCGAACGCCTCCTTGGCCCGCGCGGGCATGTCGTAGACCATCGGGTACCAGATGGCGCCCGAGTACTGGAGCATGTGCACGTCGACGTGGCCGAAGTCGGCGTGCACGACATCGAGATCGACGGGCCGGGCGTCGTTCATGTTGAACGCCACCGTCTCTGAATCGTCGACGATGAGCCCGGAGTCACCGATCGGGCCGTCGGCGGGGGCGCGCAGCGCGATGATCATCACACCCAGATCGCCCTTGGGCCCGGACACGGTGTGGCGCACCGAGTCGGTCGTCTCGAAGAACCGGTGAAAGCCCAGCTTCTCGAGTTCGCGCCGCAGATCGGGCACCGGATAGTCCGGTAGCAGAACAACGGCGTCCTTGTTGACGTGCTCGCGCAGCAGCTTGGGGTCGAAGTGGTCGCGGTGCAGGTGCGACACGTACAGGTAGTCGCAGTCGCCGAGCGCGTCCCAGTCCAGGGCGCTGTTGTCGGGGAACGGGAACCACGATGCGAAGTACGCCGGATTCACCCACGGGTCACACAGGATGCTCCCGGCCGCGGTGTCGATGCGGAAACCCGCGTGGCCGATGCTGGTGACCTGCACAAATACCCTTCCTGCCAAGGTGGCTGCTTGCGGCGATTCTAGCCGCCGCAAGCCCCTGCTCGTCCCACGCGGGGCGGCACCGGTTCCGAGCGCCGCGTGCGGAGCGCCGTGCAGGTGCAGCGTCGACGGACTCGGCACCGCCGACCTCGAAGGTCGCCCCGCCGCGCGACTAGGCTGCCTGATGTGGAACCGGTATACGGCACCGTCATTGCGCTGGCGCGACTGATCTGGCGCGTGCAGGGGCTCAAATTCACGGTCACCGGTGTGGAGAACCTGCCGAGGACCGGCGGCGCGGTCATCGCCATCAATCACACCAGCTATTTCGACTTCACCTTCGCGGGGCTCCCCGCCTACCGGCAGGGCCTCGGGCGCAAGGTGCGGTTCATGGCGAAGAAAGAGGTCTTCGACCACAAGATCTCCGGGCCGCTCATGCGCAGCCTGCGCCACATCGAGGTGGACCGCGACAGCGGCGCCGACTCGTTCGCCCAGGCGTGCCAGAAGCTCAAGGAGGGTGAGCTGGTCGGCGTCTACCCCGAGGCGACGATCAGCCGAAGCTTCGAGATCAAGGAGTTCAAATCCGGCGCGGCCCGCATGGCCATCGCCGCCGACGTGCCGATCGTCCCGCACATCGTCTGGGGCGCCCAGCGGATCTGGACCAAGGGACATCCCAAGAAGATGTGGCGGCCCAAGGTGCCGATCACAGTGGCGGTCGGGGAACCGATCCCGCCGACACTGCCGGCCCCGGAGTTGACCGCGCTGCTGCATTCGCGCATGCAACACCTGCTGGAGCAGGTGCAGGACGAGTACGGTGCGCATCCGGCCGGCGAGTTCTGGGTCCCGCACCGGTTGGGCGGTGGCGCGCCGACGCTCGCCGAGGCCAACCGGATGGATACGGAGGAGGCGGCCGAGAAGGCGGCCAGGCGCGCCCAGCGTCCCGACCCCAGCGGAGCGACCGGGTAGCCGCCATGGAGCCGGTCTTCTACACGCTCGAGGTTCTGGTCAAGTCGGCGGTCAGGATCAATGGCTACAAGATCAGCTACCGGGGCCTGGAGAACATCCCCGCCGCCGGGGGTGCGGTGATCGCCATCAACCACACGAGCTACGTCGACTGGCTGCCCGCCGCGCTCGCGGTGCATTACCGCAAGCGGCGCCTGCGCTTCATGATCAAAGAAGAGATGCAGGACGTGAAGGTCGTCAGCTTCCTGATCCGCCACACCGGCACGATCCCGGTGGATCGCCGTGCCGGGGCCGGGGCCTACGCCGTGGCTGTCGAACGCCTGCGCGCCGGTGAGCTCGTCGGCGTCTATCCGGAGGCCACCATCAGCCGAAGCTTCGAGCTCAAGGACTTCAAGACCGGTGCGGCCCGGATGGCTCGCGAAGCCGACGTGCCGATCGTCCCGCTCATCGTGTGGGGCGCGCAGCGGCTGTGGACCAAGGATCATCCCCGGCGTCTGCGTCGCAACAGGATTCCGATCACGGTGCAGGTGGGTAACCCCGTACGGGCCAACGAGACGATGGAGCAGACGTTGCAGGATTTGCGTTCGGCGATGACCGAACTGTTGCACGAGGCGCAGCGCGACTATCCCCACCCCGAAGGGGCGCACTGGGTGCCGCGCCGACTCGGGGGCTCCGCACCCACCCTGGACGAGGCGAAGGCGCTCGACGAGGCCGAACTGGCCGAGCGCGCCCGCAGACGTGCCCTGCGCGAAGCCAAGAGTCGCCGGTGATCCCCGGCCCGCGGTGGTCAGCACCATGAACACGCCCCTGCTGATCGCCTCCGACGTCGACGGGACGTTGCTCGACGACGACGAGAAGGTCTCTGCGCGCACCAGGGCCGCGGTCACCGCCGCGGTGGAGTCGGGCACGGAGTTCGTGATCGCCACGGGACGGCCGCCGCGATGGGTGCAACCGGTCGTCGACGCGTTGGGCTTCGCCCCGATGGCGGTGTGCGCCAACGGTGCGGTGCTCTACGACCCGGCGAACGACCGCATCGTGTCCGCGCGCACGCTGAGCACCGACGATCTCGCCGAGCTCGCCGAGATCGCGACGCAGGCAATCCCGGGGGCGGGTCTTGCCGTCGAGCGGGTTGGCAACAGCGCCCACGACGCCGCGACCCCGCAATTCGTCAGCTCGCCCGGCTACGAGCACGCGTGGCTCAATCCGGACAACACCGAGGTGTCGTTCGAGGACCTGCTCAGCGCGCCGGCGATCAAACTGCTCATTCGTAAGGCGGGCGCGCGCAGCTCTGACATGGCGGCCACGCTCACCGATCACATCGGCCACGTTGCCGATATCACGTACTCGACCAACAACGGCCTGATCGAGGTCATGCCGGTCGGCATCAGCAAGGCCACCGGGGTCGCCGAAGTGGCTGACCCGCTGGGCATCAGCGCCGATGCGATCGTCACATTCGGCGACATGCCCAACGACGTGCCGATGCTCCGATGGGCCGGCCTGGGAGTCGCCATGGGACACGGCCATCCGGCGGCGCTGGCCGCGGCCGACGAGGTCACCTCGACCAACAACGACGACGGTGTCGCGCGTGTGCTCGAGCGTTGGTGGGCCTAGGCCTCAGGTGCTGATCGGCGGGGTGAATCGCTCGAGTTGCACGGGTGGGGTGTCGAAGTCGGGCTTGGGCAGCTCCACGGGGATCCCATCGAAAACCCGTGTCACCGTGCCCTTCTCGCGGTCGAAGTTCAGCGTGCCGTGCTGGAAGTTCTGCACGATCCACAACGGCTCCTGAATTTCGCCGCTGGTGGGCAGTCCGAGTGCACCGCGTTCGAAACCCAGTGCCCCCCAAGCCTTGTAGATCTCGCCGGTGACAGGCTCGGCGCCGCTCTCCGGTGACCAGTAGATCGCCCCGCGTTCGAACGTGACATAGCGGGCGCCGTTCTCGCCGGAGGCCTCCAGCGACGTGGGTCTGCCCAGCGGGCTCTTCATCGCGCCCATGGCTTCCCACTTCGCGAATATCGCGCCCCCGCGCAATGATTCGGACAGGTCGTCGGGCCCCGGCGGCTGGTTGAAGCGTGCGGCGATGTCGCGGATGTGGTCCATCAGCGCGTACGCGGCGTTACCGGGGCACTCGGTGGCGCCGACGTCGCGGTGGGTGAAGATCGCGGGCAGCAGCGGTGTCGCTCCGGTCGGGAACTTCGAGAACGAGCCGCCGCCTGAGGCCAGCACCACGGTGCCGCGGGGGTCGACGTGGTCCAGGCCGAGTCGCCATCCCAGCAGCCGGGCCGTGGTGCGCAGCTGAATCGGGGTCGGGGGCACCATCTCGAAGTTGCCCATCATCGCCACACCCCAGGTGTCGCGGTTGAAGCCTCCGGTGTGCGCACCCTCGACGGGTCGGGTGATACCGCCGGCGCGTCCCTCGAAGACCTGTCCGAACTTGTCGACCAGTGCGTTGTATGCGATGTCGCACCAACCCAACGTGCGGGTGTGGTACTCGTAAATCGAGCGGATGATGCCCGCCGAGTCCTGCGGGGCGTATTCGTTGCTTCCCGCGGTGTGGTGCACCACCCCCGCCCGGACTCCGAAGTCGAGCCGGGGATCTCCACACCGCATCGATTCGTCGGCGCCCCACTGCGCGCGGTTGATGATGTTGGGCGGGACCCCGGGCGCGCTCACCGCCGACGGGGGAGGCAGCGTGTCGATCGGCGGCGCTTGCGGAGGGCTGATCAGCACCGCATTGAGGTTCTGCCCGAAGGAGTGCTCGGTGTTCGCCGGGACGTAACCCAGCTCCGGGGTCGTGGGCGCTGCATCCGGGGTCTTCGGCGCGTCGGGCGGGCGGGTCACCGCGATCTGCACCGTGGTGGTGCGGCCCACAAACACGGGCTCGGTGCCGACAGGCCCCTCGGTCGGAGTGTCCGGCCCGACACCTTCGAGGGGTTCGGCGTCGTACCACGGGCCCCAGGTGCCGTCGGCCTTCTTGGCGCGCACCCGTGCAGTGGTTCCGGTGAAGTCCTGTGCGGTCAGTGCCACCAAGGAGAACGGTGTGTCCTGGTGGATCTCGCGGATCGTCTCCCCGCCGCCGAGGCCGGTCAGCGGTTGCTGCGCCAGTTGCGGCGCCTCGGTGATCGCTTCGTCGTCACCGTCGCCGGGCAGACCGAACAGCGCCATCGGCAACATCACGACCGTCGCCGCAAGCGCGGTGAACAGCAGCGATGGCGGGGGACGGCGAGTCGGCACGGACTGATGTTACGTATGTGCCAGGTGATGCTGGTGGTGCGACACGGTTCGGAGCAGAACTAATCGACTGCCAAACCTGCACCGGCACCGCAGAGCCGAAGCGGCTTCTGCGGTGCCGTCTGGTGACAGGTATTTAAGCGCCGGGTGCGGGTGCCGGCACGGGGGCCGGAACCGGGGGCACCGCAGGTGCGCCGGGCGGCTTGGCCGCCGACATGATCGCCGGCATCACCATGCCCTTGAGCAGGTCGATCGCCTGCCCCGCGCCGAGCTGATCGGCCATGCTGGACAGCTCGCCGATGATTCCGCCGCTGCCGGAGGTGCCGGTGGCCGCGGGCATCGTCGCCAGCGAGGGATCGCCGAGGATCGGATAGGTGCCTGCGGCCGGATCCAGCCCGATCGGCGCCGCGATCGGCACCTCGCTGGGAGCCGGCAACCCGGTGGCCGACGAGATCGGCGTGGCGCCGAGCGCCGGATCGGTCAGCGCCGGCGGCGTCGACAGTCCGGGCGTGGTCAGGCCCGGCGTGGTCAGGCCGGTGTCACCGGTCGGGCTGGTCAGTGCCGGGCTGGTCAGCGCGGGGTTGGTCAACGCCGGATCGGTCAGTGAAGGTGCGGTCGCGGTGACACCGGGAACCGTCGCGCTCGGGGCCGTCAGGCTCGGAGCCGTCAGGCCGGGCGTGCTGAGCCCGGGCGCGGTCAGGCTGGGCGACGTCAACTCGGGCGTGGTCAGCGCCGGTGTGGTCAGCCCCGGAGACGTCAGCGTGGTGGGCGAGCTCGATCCCGTCCCGGTCAGCATGCCGGTCGGCATCGGCGGAAGGTTGATGCCGAACTGCGAGAGGCCCTGGGACAGGGCGGACATCAGCTCGTTCGGAAGATCGGTGATCGTTGCCGCCTGGACGAATTCGCGGTGCTGGGGGGCCGGCTTGGTGGCCTCCGACAGCTCGGTCACGGCGACTACTGCAGCGGGACTCGCGACTGCCAAGGCCAGGACTGCGCTCGTGGCTGTCGACAGCCTGCGTCGACGTCGGTTCGGCACGGAAGTCTCCTCAATACATGGGCTACGACTATTAGTGGTCGCTTTGTGGTTCGGCTAGGCGGTTCAGGTGAACAGCCCAGGTCGTGCGCTGTCGGTAGTCGGGACCGACGTGATCGACGGTACTGGTGTGACTTCTGAGGCGAAAGTGACGATATGTAATCGTGAGCCGATCGCAATATTCGGCTCCTGTCGGATTCGGGCGCGACGGTCGCGGTCGGATACCCTTGCTGCCGATGACAGCTCGCTTTGACCTTATTGTCGTCGGCTCCGGATTCTTCGGCCTGACGATTGCCGAGCGCGTGGCAACCCAGCTGGACAAGCGGGTTCTCGTCATCGAGCGCCGCCCGCACATCGGCGGTAACGCCTACTCCGAGGCCGAGCCGCAGACCGGCATCGAGGTGCACAAGTACGGCGCGCACCTGTTCCACACCTCCAACACGCGGGTCTGGGACTACGTGAATCAGTTCACCGAGTTCACCGGATACCAGCACCGGGTGTATGCCATGCACGGCGGGCAGGCCTACCAGTTCCCGATGGGGCTGGGGCTGGTGTCGCAGTTCTTCGGCAAGTACTTCACTCCCGATGAGGCGCGACAACTGATCAGGGAGCAGGCCGCCGAGATCAAGACCGAGGACGCGCAGAACCTCGAGGAGAAGGCCATCTCGCTGATCGGGCGTCCGCTTTACGAGGCGTTCGTGAAGGGCTATACGGCCAAACAGTGGCAGACCGATCCCAAAGATCTGCCTGCGGCCAACATCACCCGGCTTCCGGTGCGTTACACGTTCGACAACCGCTACTTCAACGACACCTACGAGGGGTTGCCGGTCGACGGCTACACCAAGTGGTTGGAGAACATGGCCGCCGACGACCGCATCGAGGTCCGGTTGGACACCGACTGGTTCGACGTCCGCGACGAACTGCGCGCCCAGAACCCCGAGGCGCCGGTCGTTTACACCGGGCCCCTCGACCGGTACTTCGACTATGTCGATGGCCGGTTGGGGTGGCGCACCTTGGACTTCGAGATGGAGGTGCTCGACACCGGGGACTTCCAGGGCACGCCGGTGATGAACTACAACGACCTCGATGTGCCCTACACCCGGATCCACGAGTTCCGCCACTTCCACCCCGAGCGCACGTACCCGACCGACAAGACGGTCATCATGCGCGAGTTCTCCCGGTTCGCCGACAACGACGACGAGCCCTACTATCCGATCAACACTGAAGCCGACCGCGCGTTGCTGGCCGCTTACCGGGCCCGGGCCAAGGCCGAAACCGCTTCTGCCAAGGTGTTGTTCGGGGGCAGGCTGGGGACCTACCAGTACTTGGACATGCACATGGCCATCGCCAGCGCGCTGAGCATGTACGACAACACACTCGCACCGCACCTGCGCGACGGTGCGCCACTGACCGAACCGGGCCCAGAAAGCAGTAGCGCATGAGCGAGATCCCCTCCGGCGCATTGGAATCCGCGGAATCCAAGGCGGTCAGCCTGCTGGCCCGTGTGATTCTGCCGCGTCCAGGCGAACCCCATGACGTCCGTAAGCTCTACATCGAGGAAGCGGAAACCAACGCCAAGCGCGCACACGCGCCCTCGCGCACCGAACTCGAGATCGGCACCGAGTCGCAGGTGTCGTTCGCGACCTATTTCAACGCGTTTCCGGCGAGCTACTGGCGGCGTTGGTCGATTCTGCAATCGGTGGTGCTGCGGGTCGAGCTGACCGGCAGCGCGCGCGTCGACGTCTACCGGTCCAAGGCCACCGGCGCGCGGATCACCGTCGGCGGTGCCCCGATCGTCAGCGAGCGCGACGGCGAACCCGCCCATGTCGAGTTCGAGGTCGAGCTGGGCCCGTTCGAGGACGGCGGTTGGATCTGGTTCGACATCGCCACCGACGCCGCCTCGACATTGCACCACGCCGGCTGGTACGCGCCGGTGCCCGCGCCGGGCCGGGCCAACATCGCCGTCGGCATTCCGACCTTCAACCGCCCCGCGGACTGTGTCAACGCGCTGGCGGCGCTGACGTCGGATCCGTTGGTGGACGGGGTGATCAGTGCCGTCATCGTCTCCGATCAGGGAAACAACAAGGCCAAGGACCATCCGAACTTCGGCGAGGTGGCGGCCGCCCTGGGGAACCGGTTGACCATCCACAATCAGCCCAACCTCGGCGGCTCCGGCGGCTACAGCCGGGTGATGTACGAGGCGCTGAAGAACACCGACTGCGAACAGATCCTGTTCATGGACGACGACATCCGCGTCGAGCCCGACTCGATCCTGCGGGCGTTGGCGATGAACCGGTTCGCAAAGACACCGACGCTGGTCGGCGGCCAGATGCTCAACCTGCAGGAGCCCTCGCACCTGCACGTCATGGGCGAGATGGTCGACTCCGAGAACTTCATGTGGACCAACGCGGTCAACACCGAGTACGACCACAACTTCGCCAGACACGCTCTGGCGGACGAGGATTCAGAACGCAGCAAGTTGCTGCACCGGCGCATCGACGTGGACTACAACGGCTGGTGGATGTGCATGATCCCGCGCCAGGTGGCCGAGGAACTCGGCCAGCCGCTGCCGCTGTTCATCAAGTGGGACGACGCCGACTACGGCCTGCGCGCCGGTGAGCACGGCTATCCGACCGTCACGCTTCCCGGCGCCGCGATCTGGCACATGGCGTGGAGCGACAAAGACGACGCGATCGACTGGCAGGCGTACTTCCACCTGCGCAACCGGCTGGTCGTCGCTGCGCTGCACTGGGACGGCAACGTCAGCGGGCTGATCGCCAGCCACCTCAAGGCGACACTCAAACACCTACTGTGCCTTGAGTATTCGACCGTCGCGATTCAGAACAAGGCGATGGACGATTTCCTGGCCGGGCCCGAGCACCTGTTCTCGATCCTGGAGTCGGCGCTGCCCGAGGTGCGCAAGATGCGCCAGGAGTATCCGGATGCGGTGGTACTGCCGAGCGCGGCTGAGCTTCCGACCCCCTCGGACAAGCGCTGGCGCAAAAAGGTGCGGATCCCCACCAATGCGCTGGCCATCTCGACGCGGTTGTCACGCGGCGTCATTCACCAGCTGCGGCCGCATGACCCCGAACACCATCGGCGGCCCCAGATCAACGTCGCCACCCAGGATGCCCGGTGGTTCTCGCTGTGCCGGGTGGACGGCGTCACCGTGACGACCGCCGACGGCCGCGGTGTCGTGTACCGCCAGCGCGACCGCGAGAAGATGTTCGAACTGCTGCGGGAATCGCTCAAGCGCCAGGCGCGGCTCGCGCGCAAGTTCAACCGGATGCGCAAGGTGTATCGCGAGGCGCTGCCGACTCTGACTAGCAAGCAGAAGTGGGAGACGGTCCTTCTGGAGTCGTCTGCACATGGATGAGAGCTCGCTCCTGCGCCCTGCGGGCGAGGACCCGGCTCGTCGCCCGCGAGACCAGCGCGGCGAGGAGGCCGCTCTGGTCGCGGTGCAGTCCGCGCTCGGTGACCGCCCCGCGGTCCTGTCGGTCGCGCGCGCACTGTCCCATTTCGGCGAGCACAGCCTGGGGTGGTTGGCAATCTCCCTGTTGGGAGCGCTCTTTCAGGCCGACCGTCGGCGCGGGTGGCTGACCGTGGGCGCCGGTGCGTTCGCCGCACACGCCGCCGCGGTGCTGATCAAGCGGGTGGTCCGCCGCGAACGACCGCACCACCCCGCGATCTCGGTCAACGTGGGCACGCCGAGCCGATTGAGCTTCCCGTCCGCGCACGCGACGTCGACCACGGCGGCGTCGGTGCTGATGGCCAGGGTCACCGGGCTGCCGCTACCGGCGCTGCTGGTACCGCCGATGGCGTTGTCGCGGTTGGTGCTCGGCGTGCATTACCCCAGCGACGTGCTCACCGGCATCGCGGTCGGGGCCGTCGTCGCCAAGGCCGTCGGCACGGCGGCCGACCGCGCCGAAGGAAACGCATGAGCATCTCCAGTGACAGCAGCGCAGAGAGCGTACGGCCTATGAGCGAACAACCGGCACCGCAGAAGGGGCCGCCGCGCAACGTCGCGACGGGTCTGATCAAGGCGATCCGCCCACGGCAGTGGGTGAAGAACCTGCTCGTTCTGGCCGCGCCGATCGCCTCCCTCGGCGGCGACGTCCAATACGACTACGGCGGCGTCGCGGTCAACATTCTCATCGCGTTCGTGTCGTTCTCGTTGGCGGCCTCTTCGATCTATCTCGTCAACGACGCGCGCGACGTGGAGGCCGACCGTCAGCATCCCACGAAGCGGTTCCGGCCGATCGCGGCCGGCGTGGTGCCGGAATGGTTGGCCTACACCGCATCTGTTGTGTTGGCGGCTGCGGCGCTCGGTATCTCCGTTCTCGCGTCGCTGAACCTGACGGTGGTCATCGCGGTCTACATCGCGATGCAGTTGGCGTACTGCTTCGGGCTCAAGCACCAGGCGGTGCTCGACATCTGCATCGTGTCGTCGGCGTACCTGATCCGCGCCATCGCCGGCGGCGCCGCGGCGGGCATCCCGCTGTCGCAGTGGTTCCTGCTCGTGATGACGTTCGGTTCGCTGTTCATGGTGGCCGGCAAGCGGTACGCCGAACTGCAACTCGCCGAACGCACCGGCGCCAAGATCCGAAAGTCTCTGGAGAGTTATACGGCGTCGTATCTGCGCTTCGTGTGGACGTTGTCGGCTACTGCGATGGTGCTCTGTTACGGCCTGTGGGCCTTCGAACGCGACGGGTCCACCGCGTCGTGGTATGCGGTCACGATCATTCCGATCACCATCGCCATCCTTCGGTACGCGGTCGACGTCGACGGCGGTTTGGCCGGGGAGCCCGAGGAGATCGCGCTCAAAGACCGGGTTCTGCAGCTGCTGCTGCTGGCGTGGATCGGGACCATCGGTGCCGCCGTCTTCCTCAGCTGAGACCCTCCGCCGGCCGGCGCCGGGCGGATGGGTCGGTGAGATCGAACGCAGCCTCGCCCGCTGGCCCGCGTTCCGGTACGACAACACGGTCCGGATCAGCCTGTGGCTCAGCGTGCTGGTGGTCGTGGTGCTGTTCGGGTGGGGGGCGTGGCAGCGGCGCTGGATCGCCGACGACGGCCTGATCGTGCTGCGCACGGTCCGAAACCTGTTGGCAGGCAACGGCCCGGTGTTCAACGCCGGTGAGCGCGTCGAGGCCAACACCTCGACCGTGTGGACCTACCTGGTCTACCTCGGCGCGCTGGTGGGCGGCTCCGTGCGGTTGGAGTACGTCGTGCTCGTCTTGGCGCTGGTGCTCAGCCTGGCTGGCGTCGCCTTGGTGATGTTGGGCACCGGACGGTTGTACGCGCCGAGCCTGCAAGGCAGGCGTGCGTTGATGCTGCCTGCCGGCGTACTGGTCTACATCGCGCTTCCGCCCGCGCGCGACTTCGCCACCTCCGGTCTCGAAAACGGTTTGGTGCTGGCGTATCTGGGTCTGCTGTGGTGGATGATGGTGTGCTGGTCCCAGCAGCCGCGCAGTCACCGCACCACCGCGGCTCCTGTCCCGCGCGCAGGCGCACCGACGATCCGCCGACAACCCCTGGCAACCCAGGCGTCACGCCCCGACAGTCGAACCTTCGACGTCGCACTGGCTTTCGTTGCCGGCCTGAGCGTGCTGATCCGGCCCGAGCTGGCGTTGATCGGCGGGTTCGCCCTCGTGATGATGTTGATCACGGCACGCGGTTGGCGTCGCCGCGCGGTGATCGTCGTCGCCGGCGGCCTGCTTCCGGTGGCCTACCAGATTTTCCGGATGGGCTACTACGGCCTGGTGGTTCCCAACACCGCGGTGGCCAAGGACGCGAGTGGCGCGAAATGGTCGCAGGGCTTCGTCTACTTGGCGAACTTCAATCAGCCCTACCTGTTGTGGGCGCCGGCGATCCTGCTCGCCGGGCTCGCTGGGGTCGTCTGGGTCATCCGCGGCCGTCCCCGTCCGAACCGCGGTGCGTTGGCCGCTGGCTCCGGGCGCCTGGCGCGGATGGTGCAGAGCCCCGCCGCGGTGGTGATCTTCTTCCTCGTCAGCGGTCTGCTGCAGGCGATCTACTGGATCCGTCAGGGTGGGGACTTCATGCACGGCAGGGTGCTTCTCACACCGCTGTTCGTCATGCTGGCGCCGATCGCGGTGATCCCTGTCGTACTTCCCGACGAGACCCGGATGGCCCGCGGCGCGGGCTATCTGTTCGTCGGCGCCACCGCCGTGTTGTGGCTGGCGGTCGCGGGATGGGCGCTGTGGGCGGCCAATTCGCCGGGAATGGGCCGCGACGCCACCCGCGTCACCTACTCCGGAATCGTCGACGAGCGGCGGTTCTACTCCCAGGCCACCGGCCATGCCCACCCCCTGACCGCCGCGGACTACCTCGACTATCCGCGGATGCGCGCCGTGCTCCAGGCGTTGGAGAACACCCCCGACGGTGCGCTGCTGCTGCCGTCGGGCAATTACGACCAGTGGGACGTGGTGCCCGCGCTGCCGCCGCCACCGGATGCGCCGGACGATTACCGTGGCCCGCACACGGTCTTCTTCACCAATCTCGGCATGCTGGGCATGAACGTCGGGCTCGACGTCCGGGTCATCGACCAGATCGGGCTGGCCAATCCGTTGGCCGCACACACCGAGCGCCTCGAGGACGGCCGAATCGGCCACGACAAGAACCTGTTCCCCGACTGGGCGATCGCGGAGGGGCCGTTTCTCAAAGAGCCCCCGTTCATTCCGGGTTACATCGACGAGGACTGGGTCAGACAGGCCGAGGCCGCGTTGGAATGCCCCGAGACCGACGCGATGCTGAACTCTGTGCGCGGTCCGATGACGCCGCGGCGGTTCCTGTCCAACCTCGTGCACGCCTACCAGTTCACGCAGTACCGGATCGACCGCGTCCCCCTCTACGAGCTCGCACGCTGCGGGTTGCCGGTGCCGGAACCGGTATCCGAGCCGTACACGGGGATGCCCGCCACGGGTCCGTAACGCCGCGACCCCTCTGCGCCGATAGACAGACGCGAACTGCTCCTTCGCGGCGCCCGAGATACGAACGGATGGACCGACCTGTGCGAACCTGGCTTCGCCGCGCGCTGGCGGTCGGTGCGGTGCCGCACGCCGGCGCGTTCTCCTGTGCGGGACTTCCCAACGAGTACCTTGCGGCCCACCACCCGCATCAGTTCGCTTATGCGGAGTCACTTTCGGAGTTCCTGAGCCCGTCGGCGCCGTCGATGCCGCAGGTGATCCGGGACAGGTTGGCGGCCAACAACACTCTGCTGTGGATTCACTGTGCGCCAGGCGGATCCGCGCCACCGGACGCGGGTACCGACAGCCTGGAATCGATGGCGGTCAAGAGCAACAAAGACTTCCAGACGGCCCACCTGACGGGCCGGAGGAAACCACGCCACGTTCGAATTCCCTTCCGGGGAAAACACGCGTGGCCGTACTGGGGTGCGCAACTGCAAGCCCTGAAACCCGACCTGGTCACCACACTCCGAGGCGGAGCGGCGTGACCAGGGTCGACATCTCTCGAATGGGAAGATCACGCCGACGTGTGGTTGACTGCACGGGTTACGCGGCTTGCCTGAGGGGCGGTTCCGCGTGCGGCATACAACAGATGGGATAGATGAAGCATGAAGTTCGTTGGCAAGATCCGGGGTGCCTGGATCCGTCGGCTTGCGGGAGCCGCCCTTGCGGCCGCCGTGCTGCCCGGCTTGATCAGCGCCATCGGAGGCTCGGCCACCGCGGGGGCTTTCTCTCGTCCGGGTCTGCCGGTCGAGTACCTCATGGTCCCGTCCGCAGGGATGGGCCGTGACATCAAGGTTCAGTTCCAGAACGGCGGACCGAACGCACCGGGCGTGTATCTGCTCGACGGCCTTCGTGCACGCGATGACTTCAACGGCTGGGACATCGAGACCGCTGCATTCGAGTGGTACCTGGACTCCGGCCTCGCGGTGATCATGCCCGTGGGTGGCCAGTCCAGCTTCTACAGCGACTGGTACAAGCCGGCCTGCGGCAAGGCAGGTTGCTCGACCTACAAGTGGGAGACGTTCCTGACCCAGGAGCTGCCCGCGTACCTCGCGGCCAACAAGGGCGTGAACCCGAACCGCAATGCCGCAGTCGGTTTGTCCATGGCCGGATCGGCCGCGATGACGCTGGCGATCTACTACCCGCAGCAGTTCCAGTACGCCGCCTCGCTGTCGGGCTTCCTGAACCTCTCCGAGGGCTGGTGGCCCATGCTGGTCGGCCTGTCGATGGGTGACGCCGGCGGCTACGAGTCCGAGGACATGTGGGGCCCGTCGAGCGATCCCGCCTGGAAGCGCAACGATCCGATGGTCAACATCGACAAGCTGGTCGCCAACGGCACCCGCATCTGGGTGTTCTGCGGTAACGGCAAACCGGCCGAGATCAACGGTCGCGTCGCCGGTGACAACTTCAACGCGAAGTTCCTGGAGAGCTTCACGCTGCGCACGAACGAGACGTTCCAGGAGCAGTACCTCGCCGCGGGCGGCAAGAACGGTGTGTTCAACTTCCCGCAGGGCGGTACGCACGACTGGCCGTACTGGGGCCAGCAGCTCCAGCAGATGAAGCCGGACATCCAGCGCGTGCTCGGCGCCACGCCGCAGCCGTCGACCCCGATCGCGACCGAGGCCTCGGTCACGACGACGGACGCCGGTAACTGACGGCAATAGGTTCATAGTCGGCGGCGGCGATCCTGCGGGGTCGCCGCCGTCGGCATTTTTGCTCCTCGCGTCCGCGGCGGCCTTTTTGCTCCTCGCGTCCGCGGCGGCCTTTTTGCTCCTCGCGTCCGCGGCCCCTTTTCCGACCACGTCCGCGCCGGTGTGTGATTGACTACCTCGCGCGGGGACAGCAGACCAATGTGAGGTGGGCGAGCCGATGCAGGGGATCTTCCGGGCGATCTTGACCGTGGCGCTGGCCGCCGGCTTGTGGACCGCGGGTACGGCGCTCGCGCCGAAGGCCGAGGCGCAAGTCGAGATGCTGATGGTGCCGTCGGCGGCGATGGGACGCGACATCCCGGTCGCCTTCCAAGGCGGAGGCCCGCACGCGGTCGTGCTGCTCGACGCGTTCAATGCCGCGCCCGACGTCAGCAACTGGGTCACCGCGGGCAACGCGATGAACACCCTCGCGGGTAAGGGCATCTCGGTGGCGGCGCCGGCGGGCGGCGCGTGGAGCATGTACACCAACTGGGAGCTCGACGGCAGCAAGCAGTGGGAGACGTTCCTGGCCGACGAGCTGCCGAACTGGTTGGCCGCCAACAAGGGCCTGGCGCCGTCGGGGCACGGCATCGTCGGTGCGGCGCAGGGCGGCTACGGCGCGATGGCGATGGCCACCTTCCATCCGGACCGCTACCGCTTCGCCGGCTCCCTGTCCGGCTTCCTGACCCCCGAGCGCACCGGCGTCGACGGCGCCATCACCGCCGGGCTGGCGCAGTTCGGCGGAGTCGAGACCCGCAACATGTGGGGACTGCCACAGCTGGGACGGTGGAAGTGGCATTCGCCCAACGTCCATGTGCAGTTGCTGGCGGACAACAACACCCGGTTGTGGGTGTGGAGCGCGCCGGCCGGCGGGTGCACCGATCCCCCCGCGATGATCGGCTACTGCGACATCGCACAGGGCACCAATCGCGAGTTCTACCAGCACTACCGCTCGGTCGGCGGCAAGAACGGACACTTCGACTTCCCGACCAGCGGGACCCACGACTGGGGTTCGTGGAGCGGTCAGCTCGCGGCCATGAGCGGCGAATTGGCGGCGACGATCGCTTAGCCGGCGACCCGCTGTTCAGAACCGGGCCCGCACGTCGGCAGCCGGTACCTTGGAGGAGTGCAACGCTCGGTACGGACGACTGCGGCAGGGTCGCTGCTGATAGCTTCGGCGACGGCGTTGTTGACCGGTTGTTCGGGTCCCGACGTCATGGCTGCCATGGGTTTGCCGACGTCGGAGGCGGCGCCCGCACCCGGCCAGCCGAGCGAGCCGACGGCCCCGCCGTCGGCGACCGGGCACTCCAACACGCTCGTGCTGACCGACCGGCAAAAGGGCTATCTCGACGCGCTCACGTCGGCCGGGGTGACGCCGTCCAGCGACCTGCTGGCGCTGCGCATCGGGTCGTACGTGTGCCAGGCCCGCGCCGCCAGGCACGACGACCAGAAGGTCTGGGATTCGATCTATCCGCTGGTGCGCGGCGATGCGATGGATCACATCTCCGGTAGGAAGCCGACCGTCAACGTGCACGCGGCGACCGCCGATTACATTCGCATCGCAACCGAACGACTCTGCTAGCAGGAGCCCAACCGATACATGGCCACTACCAACCGGCGGAAACGCCACCGTATCCTCGCGCTCGTCGCGGCCGGCGCGATGGCGCTCGTGGTGGTGTTGCTCATCATCATCGTCGTGGTGATCCTGCGAAAGCCCGAGGGCCCGACCGGGGTCCCGCCCACGGCCGTGCCGCCGACCGGGATCAGCCCGACCAAGAAGCCGCGACCGGAGTTCCAGGATGCGAGCTGCCCCGATGTGCAGATGATCTCGGTTCCGGGCACGTGGGAGTCCTCACCGCAACTCGACCCGTTCAACCCGACTCAGTTCCCGATCGCGCTGCTGCTGGGGGTCACCAACCCGATCCGCGGGCAGTTCGCGAACGACCGGCTCGAGGTGTTCACCGTCCCGTACACGGCGCAGTTCCACAATCCGTTCTCGCAGGACGGCCAGATGACCTACAACGACAGCCGCGCCGAGGGCTTCAACGCGACGGTCAGAGCCATGACGGAGATGAACGAGCGCTGCCCGCTGACCAGCTATGTGATCGTCGGGTTCTCACAGGGCGCGGTCATCGCCGGTGACATCGCCAGCGATATCGGCAACGGGCGCGGCCCCGTCGACGAGGACTTGGTGTTGGGTGTGACGTTGATCGCCGACGGCCGCCGGCAGACCGGCGTCGGGGTGGACGTTGGCCCCAATCCGCCGGGTCAGGGCGCCGAGATCACGCTGCGCGATGTGCCCATGCTCGACGGGATGGGCCTGGCCATGACGGGCCCGCGGCCCGGCGGGTTCGGCATGCTCAACGATCGCGTCAAGGAAATCTGCGCGCCCGGCGACCTGATCTGCTCGGCGCCGCCGGAGGCGTTCAACATCATGAACCTGCCCAAGACCATCGACATCCTGCTCGGCGGTGCGGGGCAACCGATTCACGCGATGTACGCCACCACGCAGTTCTGGAATCTCGACGGGCTGTCGGCCACCCAGTGGACGCAGCGCTGGGCGCAGGAATTGATCGATAACGCCCCGCAGCCGAAACATGGCTGACCTGTGACCAGACCTGATTTGGACGGCGCCAGCACGTCCCCTAACATTAAGAAAAAACTAAGAGCATTTAGTGGATAGCCGACCGGTACGATTTTGCGGGGGTTGGGGGCGGCTCGGGGATCATGCGATTCGGCATCCAGAAGTGTGTGCCGTTGACAGGAGAGTGCGATGGGGTTCCATAACCCGTTCATCAAGGACGGACTGATCAAGTTTCCCGACAACGGGAGCCTGGTCAAACACGTCGAACGATGGGCGAAGGTGCGTGGAGACAAGCTCGCCTACCGGTTCATCGACTTCTCCACCGAGCGTGACGGCGTCGCGTGCGACCTGCGCTGGGCCGACTTCGGCGCCCGCAACCGGGCCGTCGGTGCCCGCCTGCAACAGGTCACCCAGCCCGGCGACCGCGTCGCGATTCTGTGCCCGCAGAACCTCGACTATCTCGTCGCGTTCTTCGGCACCCTCTACTCGGGCCGCATCGCGGTGCCGCTGTTCGACCCCAACGAACCCGGCCACGTTGGCCGCCTGCACGCCGTGCTCGACGATTGCCATCCCTCGGCGATCCTGACCACCACTGCGGCCGCCGAGGGGGTTCGCAAGTTCTTCCGCACCCGCCCGGCCAACCAGCGGCCGCGCGTGATCGCCGTCGATGCGGTGCCCAACGAGGTCGGCGCCACCTGGGAGCCCGTCGATGTCGACGAGCACACCATCGCCTACCTGCAGTACACCTCGGGTTCCACGCGGATCCCGACCGGCGTGCAGATCACCCACCTGAACCTGGCCACCAACGTGGTGCAGGTGATCGAGGCGCTCGACGGCCAGGAAGGCGACCGCGGTGTGTCCTGGCTGCCGTTCTTCCACGACATGGGCCTGATCACCGTGCTGCTGTCACCGATGCTCGGCCACTACATCACGTTCATGACCCCGGCCGCGTTCGTGCGCCGCCCCGGTCGCTGGATCCGTGAAATGGCCCGCAAGGAAGGCGACACCGGCGGCACCATCTCGGTGGCCCCGAACTTCGCGTTCGACCATGCCGCGGCCCGCGGCGTGCCCAAGGACGGCGAACCGCCGCTGGACCTGTCCAACGTCAAGTGCATCCTCAACGGCAGCGAGCCGATCTCGGCGGCAACCGTGCGGCGGTTCAACGAGGCCTTCGGCCCGTTCGGCTTCCAGCCCAAGGCGATCAAGCCCTCCTACGGCCTGGCCGAGGCCACGCTGTTCGTGTCGACGACGCCGATGGACGCCGAACCGACGATCACCCCGGTGGACCGTGACGAGCTCAACGTCGGCCGCTTCGTTCCGGTGTCCGAGGATTCGCCCAAGGCCGTTCCGCAGGCCGGCGCCGGCAAGATCGGCATCGCCGAGTGGGCGGTCATCGTCGACAACGACACCGCCACCGAGCTGCCCGACGGGCAGATCGGCGAGGTCTGGATCAGCGGCCAGAACATGGGCACCGGGTACTGGGGCAAGCCCGAGGAGACGATCGCGACGTTCCAGAACATCCTCAAGTCGCGGACCAACCCGTCACACGCCGAAGGGAACACCGACGACGCGACCTGGGTGCGCACCGGCGACCTCGGCGCCTATTACGACGGCGAGCTCTACATCACCGGCCGCGTCAAGGATCTGGTGATCATCGACGGGCGCAACCACTATCCGCAGGACCTGGAGTACTCCGCGCAGGAGGCCACCAAGGCACTGCGCACCGGGTTCGTCGCGGCGTTCTCGGTGCCCGCCAACCAGTTGCCCGACGAGGTGTTCGAGAACGCCCACGCCGGCCTCAAGCGGGATCCCGACGACACCTCCGAACAGCTGGTCATCGTCGGTGAGCGCGCTCCGGGCGCCCACAAGCTCGACATGGGTCCCATCGCCGACGACATCCGCGCGGCGATCGCCGTGCGCCACGGCGTCACCGTGCGCGACGTGCTGCTGACCCCCGCCGGCGCGATCCCGCGCACCTCGAGCGGAAAGATCGGTCGCCGGGCGTGCCGCTCGGCGTACCTGGACGGCAGTCTGCGCAGCGGGAAGATCGCCAACGCGTTCCCCGACGAGACAGACTGAGATTCCACCGAATATGGCTGACACACAAGACGATTCGCAGCAACCCGAGATGCCTTCCGGCGACGAGATCCAGCTCGCGCCCGAAAAGCCGCTCACCGCCCCCAGGACCGATATGACGGTCAACGAGATGCGGGAATGGCTGCGCAACTGGATCGGCAACGCCACCGGACAATCTCCCGACTCGATCAGCGAGTCGGCGCCGATGGTCGAACTGGGGCTGTCCTCTCGCGATGCCGTCGCGATGGCCAGCGACATCGAGGACCTGACCGGCGTCACGTTGACCGCCACCGTGGCGTTCCGCCACCCCACCATCGAGTCGCTGGCCACGGTGATCGTCGAGGGCGAACCGGAGCCCGAGGACGCCGGCGATGACGACGAGGACTGGACGCGCACGCGCGACGTCGAGGACATCGCGATCGTCGGCCTGGCCACCCGCTTCCCCGGGGACATGAACACCCCCGACGAGACGTGGCAGGCGCTCATGGAGGGCCGCGACGCGATCACCGATCTACCGGAGGGCCGCTGGGAGGAGTTCCTCGGCGAGCCCCGCATCGCCGAGCGCGTGGCCAAGGCACGCACCCGCGGCGGTTACCTCTCCGACATCAAGGGGTTCGACGCCGAATTCTTCGCGCTGTCGAAGATGGAGGCCGACAACATCGATCCGCAGCAGCGGATGGCGCTCGAATTGACTTGGGAGGCGCTGGAGAACGCCCGTATCCCCGCGTCGAGCCTGCGCGGCGGCAACGTCGGTGTCTACATCGGCAGTTCGCTGAACGACTACAGCTTCCTGGCGATGTCGGATCCGTCGATCGCGCACCCGTACGCGATCACCGGCACGGCGAGTTCGATCATCGCCAACCGGGTTTCTTACTTCTATGACTTCCGCGGACCGTCGGTGGCCGTCGACACCGCCTGCTCGAGTTCGCTGGTCGCCGCGCACCAGGGAGTGCAGGCGCTGCGCTCGGGTGAGGCCGACGTCGCCGTCGTGGGCGGGGTCAACGCGTTGATCACCCCGCTGGTGACGGTGGGCTTCGACGAAGTAGGCGGGGTGCTCGCACCGGACGGCCGGATCAAGTCGTTCTCGCAGGACGCCGACGGTTACGCCCGTTCAGAGGGCGGCGGAATGCTTGTGCTCAAGCGGGTTTCGGATGCCCGCCGCGACGGTGACGAGATCCTCGCCGTGATCGCGGGCAGCGCGGTCAACCATGATGGCCGGTCCAACGGTCTGCTCGCGCCGAACCCGGACGCGCAGGCCGAGGTGCTGCGCAAGGCGTACAAGGACGCCGGCATCAACCCGCGCCTCGTCGACTACATCGAGGCGCACGGCACCGGCACCATCCTCGGTGACCCGATCGAGGCCGACGCACTCGGCCGGGTCGTCGGAAGGGGTCGGGCGGCCGACAAGCCCGCGCTGCTGGGCGCGATCAAATCCAATGTGGGACACCTGGAGTCGGCGGCCGGCGCGGCGAGCCTGGCGAAGATGACGCTGGCCCTGCGCAACGACAAAATCCCGCCGTCGATCAACTACACCGGCCCCAACCCCTACATCGACTTCGACGGTGTGCACCTCAAGGTCGCCGACACCGTCACCGACTGGCCGCGCTACAGCGGCTATGCGATCACCGGCGTCTCGGGCTTCGGTTTCGGCGGCGCCAACGCCCACCTCGTGCTGCGCGAGGTGCTGCCATCGGACCTCGTCGAACCTGAACCGGAGCCCGAACCCGAAGCCGAGAAGGACAAGTCGTCCGACGCGAACGCCGTCTACATCGGCGGGGTCCGGATGGACGAGTACGGCGAATTCGTCGACGATGACGATGACGACGCTCTGGACCGGCCCGCCCACACGCAGGTCGACGAGCCCGAGCTGCCTGGGCTGACCGACAAGGCGCTACAGCTGCTCGAGGCCGCGCGCGAGGAGATGGAGTCCGGTGAACAGCCGGCACCGGTTGTGCCGCTGGCGGTTTCGGGCTTTCTGACCTCACGGAAGAAGGCCACGGCCGCCGAACTGGCCGACTGGATCGACAGCCCCGAGGGACGCGCGTCGTCACTCGAGTCGATCGGCCGCGCGCTGTCGCGGCGCAACCACGGGCGCTCGCGCGCCGTGGTGCTGGCCCACGACCATGACGAGGCCATCAAGGGTCTGCGCGCGGTGGCCGAGGGCAAGCAGCACCCGAGTGTGTTCAGCGCCGACGGCCCGGTGACGAACGGACCCGTCTGGGTGCTCGCGGGTTTCGGTGCGCAGCACCGCAAGATGGGCAAGAACCTGTACCTGCGCAACGAGGTGTTCGCAGAGTGGATCAACAAGGTCGACGCCCTCATCCAGGATGAGCGGGGCTACTCGATCCTCGAGCTGATTCTCGATGACGCAGTCGACTACACCAACGAGACCTGCGAATACCCCATCGAGGTCGTCCAGACGGTGATCTTCGCCCTGCAGATCGCGCTCGGCGAGTTGCTCAAGCACCACGGCGCCAAACCCGCTGCGGTCGTGGGCCAGTCGCTCGGCGAGGCCGCAGCGGGGTACTTCGCCGGCGGTCTGTCGCTTCAGGACGCGACCCGCGCCATCTGTTCGCGTGCTCACCTCATGGGTGAGGGCGAGGCCATGCTGTTCGGCGAATGGATCCGGTTGATGGCGCTGGTCGAGTACTCGGCCGACGAGATCGACACGGTTTTCGCCGATTTCAAGGATCTCGAGGTGTGTGTGTACGCCGCGCCGACGCAGACCGTCATCGGCGGCCCGCCCGATCAGGTCGACGCGATCATCGAGCGCTGCGAGCAGGAGGGCAAATTCGCCCGCAAGATGCAGACCAAGGGCGCCAGCCACACCTCGCAGATGGACCCGCTGCTCGGCGAGCTGGCCGCCGAACTCGTCGGCATCGAACCGCATCCCACCAAGATCGGTTACTTCTCGACGGTGCACGAGGGCCGCTACATCCGGCCCGGTGAGACCATCCACGACGTCGACTACTGGAAGAAGGGGCTGCGCCACAGCGTCTACTTCACTCACGGCATCGGCAACGCCGTCGACAACGGCCACACCACCTTCCTGGAGTTGGCGCCGAATCCCGTGGCGCTCATGCAGGTCGGCTTGACGACGGCGGCCAAGGGCCTGCACGACGCCCAACTGATCGCGACGCTGGCGCGCAAGCAGGACGAGGTCGACTCGATGACCGCGGCGATGGCCCAGCTGTTCGTGCACGGTCACGATCTGGACTTCCGCACGCTGTTCCCCCGCCGCTCCAAGGGGTTGGCCGGAGCGCTGGATTTCGCGAACATCCCGCCGACCCGTTTCAAGCGCAAACCGCACTGGCTCGACGCGCGGTTCACCGGCGACAGCTCGGTGATGATGCCCGGCAACCACGTCGCCACCCCGGACGGCAGGCACGTGTGGGAGTACGCGCCCAAGGGCGAGCCCGATCTGGCCGGCTTGGTGAAAGCTGCTGCGGCGCAGGTCATTCCGGATGCCAAGCTCGTTGCCTCCGAACAGCGCGCGGTGCCCGGCGAGGGAGCACGGCTGGTGACGACGCTGACCCGCCATCCCGGTGGCGCCAGCGTGCAGGTGCACGCGCGCATCGACGAGTCCTTCACGCTGGTGTACGACGCCGTGGTGAGCCGCACCGGCACCGCGGCAGCGCTGCCGGTGGCGGTGGCGACCGGAGCGGCCGTCGCCGAACAGGTTTCGGCGACGCCTGCGGATGAGCCGGAGGAAGACGCTCCGGAGATCCTGCAGGACAACCTGACTGCCGGCGCGGGCCTGGCCGCCGGCTTCGCGAAGTGGTCCCCGGACTCCGGTGAGTCGATCCGCGACCGCCTCGGCGCGATCGTCGGCGGGGCAATGGGTTACGAGCCCGAGGACCTGCCGTGGGAGGTGCCGCTGATCGAGCTCGGCTTGGACTCGTTGATGGCCGTGCGGATCAAGAACCGCGTCGAGTACGACTTCGACCTGCCGCCGATCCAGCTGACCGCGGTGCGCGACGCCAACCTGTACGCGGTCGAGAAGCTGATCCAATACGCGATCGAGCACCGCGACGAGGTCGACCAGCTCGCCGAGCACCAGAAGACCAAGACCGCTGAGGAGATCGCGGCCGAACAGGCCGAGCTGATGGGCGGTGCGACCACCGTCGCCGAACTCGAGCAGGTGCTGGCCGAGAAGACCGGCATCGCCTCCGAGGTGACCAGTGCGGGCACGGCAACGGAATCCGACATACCGCCCCCACCCACCGACCCGTCCGGTCCGGCGGCCGACATACCGCCGCCGCCGACCGACCCGTCAGGCCCGGCGATTCCGCCGCCGCCGACCGATCCGAGCGGCCCGTCCCAGTCCACCGTCGCGGCCGCCAGCAAGCTCCTCACCCAGGAGGCGGTCACCGAGGCGCTGGGCTCCGACGTGCCGCCGCGCGACGCCGCGGAGCGCGTCACGTTCGCGACCTGGGCGATCGTCACCGGCAAGTCGCCGGGCGGCATCTTCAACGACCTACCCGATGTCGATGACGCGACCGCGACGAAGATCGCCGAACGGCTGACCGAGCGCGTCGACGAGGGCACCATCAGCGTCGACGACGTCCGCTCCGCCAAAACCATCGAGGAGCTGTCCACCACCGTCCGCGACTACCTCGAGGGCGGCAAGGTCGACGGCTTCGTACGGACGCTGCGGGCAGGCGACGACTCGGACCGGATCCCGGTCTTCGTCTTCCACGCCGCCGGCGGTTCGACGGTGGTTTACGAGCCGCTGCTCAAGCGGTTACCCCCCGACACGCCGATGTACGGCATCGAGCGTGTGGAGGGGTCCATCGAGGAGCGCGCCGCGGAGTACGTGCCGAAACTGTTGGAGCTCAACGGCTGGACCGACGGCAAGCGGGGCAAACCGTTCTTGCTCGCCGGCTGGTCGCTGGGTGGGGTGCTCGCCTACGCGTGCGCGATCGGGCTCAAGCAGGCTGGTGCCGACGTGCGGTTCGTCGGTCTGATCGATGCGGTCCGTCCGAGTGAGGAGATTCCCCAGACGAAGGAGGAGACCCGCGCCCGTTGGGACCGCTACGCCCGCTTTGCCGAGCGCACGTTCAACGTCGAGATCCCCGAGATCCCCTACGAGGAACTCGAGGCGCTCGACGACGAGGGCCAGGTCAAGTACGTCCTCGACGTGGTGAGCCAGAGCGGCGTGCAGATCCCTGGCGGCATCATCGAGCACCAGCGCACGTCGTACCTGGATCAACGGGCCATCGACACCGCCGAGATCAAGCCGTACGACGGCAAGGTCACGCTGTACATGGCCGACCGCTACCACGACGACGCGATCTACTTCGAACCGCGCTACGCCACCCGCCAACCCGACGGCGGCTGGAGTGAGTTCGTCTCCGAGCTGGAGGTCGTGCCGGTCGGGGGTGAGCACATCCAGGTGATCGACGAGCCGTACATTGCGAAGGTCGGCGCGCACATGAGCGAGGCGATCAGCCAGATCGAGGCAGACAACACCGATCAGGAGAAGCAGGGCAAGTGACGACGGAATCTCTCCCGCCCACCCGCACCAAGACCACCGCAGAACTGCTCGCCGAACTCCGCGAGAAGCTGGAGCAGGCGAAGGAGCCCGGTGGGGAGAAGGCGGTCGCCAAGCGGGAGAGGAAGGGCATCCCGAGCGCCCGCGCGCGAATCCACGCCCTGGTCGATCCCGGCAGCTTCCTGGAGATCGGCGCGCTGGCCAAGACGCCCGGCGATCCGAACGCGTTGTTCGGCGACGGGGTGGTGACCGGGCACGCCAGGATCAACGGCAGGCCGGTCGGGGTGTTCAGCCACGACCAGACGGTGTTCCAGGGCTCGGTCGGTGAGATCTTCGGCCGCAAGGTGGCCAAGCTGATGGAGTGGGTGGCCATGGTGGGCTGCCCGATCATCGGTATCAACGATTCGGCGGGCGCGCGGATCCAGGACGCCGTGACGTCGCTGGCGTGGTACGCCGAGCTGGGGCGCCGCCACGAACTGCTTCGCGGGCTGGTTCCCGAGATCTCGATCATCCTCGGCAAATGCGCGGGGGGAGCGGTGTATTCGCCGATCCAGACCGATCTGGTGGTGGCCGTCCGCGACCAGGGCTACATGTTCGTCACCGGACCGGACGTGATCAAGGACGTCACCGGCGAGGACGTCTCGCTCGACGAGCTCGGCGGCGCCGATGCCCAGGCCCGGTACGGCAACATCCACCAGGTGGTGGAGAGCGAGGCCGCGGCCTTCCAGTACGTGCGCGATTACCTGGAGTTCTTGCCCCCCAACACATTCGACGATCCGCCCATCGTCAACCCCGGTCTGGAGCCCGAGCTCACACCGCACGACTACGAGCTCGACTCGATCGTGCCCGACAGCGACAACATGGCCTACGACATGCACGAGATCCTGCTGCGGATCTTCGACGACGGGGACGTGTTCGATGTGGCCGAGCAGCAGGGCCCGGCGATCATCACCGCGTTCGCGCGGGTCGACGGCCGCCCGGTCGGGGTGGTCGCCAACCAGCCGATGCACTTGTCCGGGTCGATCGACAACGAGGCTTCCGACAAGGCGGCGCGGTTCATCCGGTTCTGCGACTCCTACAACCTGCCTTTGGTTTTCGTCGTCGATACGCCGGGCTTCATGCCGGGTGTCCAGCAGGAGAAGGGCGGCATCATCAAGCGCGGTGGCCGCTTCCTGAACGCCGTCGTCGAGGCCGACGTGCCGAAGGTGACCATCACCATCCGCAAGTCCTACGGTGGGGCATACGCGGTGATGGGATCCAAGCAGCTGTCGGCGGACCTGAACTTCGCCTGGCCGACCGCGCGCATCGCGGTGATCGGCGCCGAGGGCGCGGCCCAGCTGCTGGTGAAGCGGTTCCCGGATCCGACGGCGCCGGAGGTGCAGAAGATCCGCGCCGACTTCATCGAGGGGTACAACCTCAACATGGCCACGCCGTGGATCGCCGCCGAGCGCGGCTTCATCGACGCGGTGATCCAGCCCCACGAGACTCGGCTGCTACTGCGCAAGTCGCTGAACCTGTTGCGGGACAAGCAGATCACCCGCGTGCAGCGCAAGCACGGCCTGACCCCGATCTAGTCCCCGCGCTCGTGGTCACCCCGCGGGGGGTTGCAGCGGAACCCCTGGTATCAACACCGGGGGCGCGATCGGAGCAACGGGATTGCCGATGTTGGGCGGATTGACAGCGATCGTCGGGAGTCCTGCCCGAGGCGGCACTTGTGGTCCGGCGCCCTGGCCCTCGGCCGGCGGTGCCACGCACTCTTTTCGATTGTCGTTCCACACCCCGCCGCTGTGCTTACAGCAGTACTCGTTCGCGGTGTTGATCCAGTTCTTCGTGTTGTCGAGGCCCTCGTCCAGGGCTTGGGTGCAATTGTCGAACTCCTCGATGTCCCATACGGGCTCGGCACTCGCGATCGTGCCGCACCCGAGTGCGACGCATCCGAGCGCGGCGGCCAGCATCACAACACACCTGAGGAGGAAGGTGCGTGCGCTTTGGCAACGGATTGTCATGGTCAGTCCTAAGTTCATTGCTGTCGGGAATGAGAGACGTGCGACGCGTGCCCTTCAAGTGGGGTCGCCGGCGGTCATCGCCGAGATCGGTCGCGTGCTATTGCCTCGTGTCACATCAGAGCGCGTATCAGGGCGCTCGGCCGAGAGGTCTATCTAGCGGACTTCATCTGCCATATGCGTCCTCACCTTCATGCACCGTGATTGGCGCCGACCCCCGGAATTGGACGGAAACTTTCTCTGAGGATCTCACATCAGAGGCCGGGCGAGTGCAGAGTTTGTCGAACCGATCACCTCGACACCACCAAACTCCTTGTAAGCGCAAGCAGACGCGCGTCGCGGTTTTCTAGCTGTACTGACCACGGATGTCGGTAACGGCGGGGCGTGGTGACATGACGAAGACCTCCGAGTGAAGTTCGCGCGAGCGTGCAGTCAGCGCCGAACCCATCGGACGATGACGGTGCCGTCGTCACCGAGCAGTACGTCGCTGCGCCGCATACGGAGCTCGACATGCGCGGGTGTGGCGGCGATCCGGCGCGCGGGACCCGCCACCATCATCGGGCTGGTGGTAAGGCACAACTCGTCGATCTCGTCGGCTGCGACCAGGTGGGAGAACAGCGTCGGCCCGCCCTCCACCAGCACCCGGTGCAGACCCAGATCGCCAAGGGCGTGACGTATTGCGCCAGAGTCGATTCGCCCCTCCGCCATCTCGCACACGACCACCCCCGACGCTTCCAGCGCTCGCCGCGCTGAACTCGGGGCACTCGCAGAGACCAACACGATGGGCGGAACCGTCGCCGCAAGCAGATGAGGCGGGATCACGCCTCGACTGGAGACGACGACCAACCGCAATACCGACGCCAGCCCGTGGGCGAGCCGCCACCCCAGCGAGTCCGCATCGACACGGAGATCGGCATAGGGTTTGGACGCTGCGGTGGTCGCACCCACCAGGATCACGTCGGCGACTTCACGCAACCGGGCGAAGACGCGTCGGTCTGTCGGCGTACCCAGCTTGCGGCCGGCGCCGTCGAGCGTCACGGCGCCGTCGATGCTCGCGATGAAATTCGCCCGAAGCCTCGGAGCGGTCGGGGTTTCGGGATAGGCGAGCAGGTCGCGCAGCGCGTCATCGGTGAGCGTGTCCACCTCGTGCAGAGTCGACGGTGGCCTCGCGGCGACAGCGGTCATGGCGCAGTGCTCACATTTCTCTCGGAGTGGCTCACGGCTTGGACGGCTCGCGGGGTAAGGCCGGTGAAGAAGAACGCCGCGATCGCACCGATCCCCGCCGCCGCCGCGGGCAACAGCATCGAGTGCGACATCGCCTCGATGGCGGCGGTTGTGGACAACGTCGGCGCCGGTTCTGCAGCATCATGGGACTCGACGTCGGCCACGGCTGCCAACAATGCGGCGATGCTCGCGCTGCCGAGCGCGGCCCCGACTTGTCGAATTGTGTTGAAGGCGGCCGACCCCGCGCCGGCCAGATCGTCGGGCAGCGTCCTGGATGCGATGACAGCCAACGGTTCCCACGTGAGCGCACCCGCGGCACCGATGAGCATGAGCGGCAACGTCATTCGCCATACCGGTGCCGACTGGTTCATCTCCAGCGCGAGCCAGATCAACGCGACGGCCGTCAGCGTGAAGCCGGGGCACACGATGGACCGTGGCGCGACGCGGTCGACGAGCCTTCCGACGATCGGCGCCCCGACACCGGTCGCGACCGCCATCGGGGCCGTCACCAGGCCCGCATGTGTTGCGGACATACCGCGCACGTCTTGCAGATAGAACATCAGCGGAACCGCGAACGCGACGATCGTGAAGCTGATCAGCGCGATGCCGAGATTCGACAGGGCGAAGTCTCGGTGGCGGAACAGGTCCAGGGGTACCAACGGCTCCGAACGCTGAACTGCCTGCCACACAACGAAACCCGCCAGGAATGCGCATCCGCCGACGATCGCCACCCATGTCGTCGGCCCCCACTCGTGATGACGGCCCTCCTGCAGGGCGAAGACGATCAGGCTGACACCGATCCCGGACAGCAGCGCGCCGAGCGCGTCGAGTCGATGCGGTCGCGCGGGCAGGGCGGGAATCAGTCGGAGCGCCAGCACAAGTCCCGCGGCGCCGATCGGAATGTTGACAAGGAAGATCCAGCGCCACCCCAGCGTGTCCACCAGCAGTCCGCCGGCCACCGGACCGATCAGTAGGCCGACAGCCGCTGTCGCACCCCAGAGGCTCATGGGAATGCCGCGGTGCTGGGGCGGGAAGATGCGGGTGACCGCGGACAGCGTCTGTGGTGTCATCAGCGCCGCGCCAATGCCCTGGGCGACCCGCCCGGCGATCAGCATCCCGATCGACTCGGACACCCCGCACCACAGCGACGCCAGCGTGAACACCGCAAGGCCGGCGACATACAGGCTCTTCGGGCCGAAGCGGTCGCCGAGACGGCCACCCACGGGCAGCAGGGCAGCGAACGCCAGCAGGTAGGCACTGGTCACCCAGATGACGGCATGGTAGTGCGCCGCGAAATCCGCTTTGATGACCGGATTGGCGACGGCGACGATCGTGGAGTCGACGATGATCAGCAAGAAGCCGATCATCATGGCCCACACCGCGCGCAGCGACGGCCTTTCGGTCGGCGCGTTCGGCGTGGACACCGCGATCACCGTCGTAAGAGGAGATGCAGCGCCTCTGCCCGGGACGCCGGATCGGTCTGGAACTGCCCGCGCACCGCGGACGTCGTCGTGACAGCGCCCGGCTTTCGCACACCGCGCATTGCCATACACAGGTGCTCAGCCTCGACGACGACAATTACGCCACGAGGATGCAATTTGTTCATGACCGCCTCGGCTATTTGCCCGGTCAGTCGTTCCTGCACCTGTGGGCGCCTGGCATACAGGTCGACCAGACGCGCTATTTTCGACAGGCCGGTGACGCGGCCGTCCTCGCCGGGAAGGTAGCCGACATGGGCGACTCCGTGGAAAGAAACCAGGTGATGTTCGCATGTGGAGTACATCGGAATTTGCTTGATGAGCACGAGTTCGCCATGGTGCTCATCGAACATCGTCGTGAGAACGTCGTCGGGATCGGCATACAGACCTGCAAAAGTCTCCTGATATGCCCGCGCGACCCGTGCAGGAGTGTCGCGCAGCCCGTCGCGGTGAGGATCTTCACCAATGGCGACGAGCAGATCGAAAATGGCGGCTTCGACTGCCTCCTGATCGAATACGCGGGCCCGCGGTAGTTGACCGTTTCCGGTCTGCGGCGCTTCGGGAGTCTGCAACATCAATGCCTCCTCGCCGCATACAGAAAGCGCCACAATGTAATTTGCTACCGAAGCATTTCGAGCAGCTTCAAATTACTACTAGCAGAGGCTTTACCTCGCCGTCAGTTGATTTGTGAAATTCAGATCGACGGAAACGGCAGCCAATCGTCGAACATGAACGCGTCACCGCGGGCGACGACGGTGGCGCCGCCGTGCCCGGGATAGTGCGCGGGCACCACCGCGGCGCGCCGCCGCGACGCCTCGGTGAGGATGCGCTTGCGTGTTGTCGCGGCCGCCGTGAAGTCCTCGTCCCAGGCGCAGGGGTCCTCCGGTCGCAGAACCTGGATGGGGCAGTGCGTCAGATCGCCGACGAACACCGCGGGCCGGCCGGCGTCGAGCCACACCACCGACGATCCCGGGGTGTGACCCGGCGCCGGGCGCAGCCACAGCGATTCGCTGAGCCGATGATCCCCCGACCACAGTTCCATCTGCTCCTGCACCGGGGAAACACTGTCCTCGAACACCGTTCGGACGTGTCGCTGAACGGATTCCTCGTTCTCTGTACGCGGCGTCGTCGACTGCGCGGGACCGTCGGGCCCGAAATGACGGTAGTCGGCCTCGGGTACGAGATAGCGGGCGTTGGGAAACGTCGGCACCCAGGAACCGTTGCTCCACACAGTATTCCAGCCGACGTGGTCGAAATGCAGGTGCGTGTTGACGACCACATCCACGTCGGCGGGGTCGAATCCCGCGGCGGACAACGCGGAAAGGAACTCGGTCTGCAGGCCGGAGAGCACTGCCATCCGCGGTCGGCTCTTGCCGTTGCCCGCACCGGTGTCGATCAGCACCGTCAGGCCGTCGACCTGGATCACCCAGATCTGCATGATGATGCGCCATCCGGCGTCGGTCCAGTAGGTCGGCGAGAGCTCGTCGGCATGGTCGTCCCAGGCCTGCGCGGGAGTGTGCGGAAAAATCGCCCTCGGCAAGGTGTCGACCTGCCACTCCACCGCACGTGTGAGTGTCGCGCCGCCCCACCGGATCCGGTTCACGGCCTACAGGCTAGAGGACCGGTCTGCGGTGGGGCACGCTCGCGGCTCTGCGAATGTGCGCGATGCGTTGCAGATCTGTGGCGTGTCGTGTGCAGACTCGCACGCTCGCGCCCACCCGACGATGGCCCGGCGCTACGGCTTGATGCGGATATGGCCTGGGCTGTACAGGCCGCTGTGGGTGGCCGTGCCGAAGTCCAACGTCGCCGGCGTCGCTCCTTGCGCCTCAGGGGTCATCTCGAACCGGCGCAGCGAGCCCCAGTCCCGGCCCCAGTCCTCCGACAGATACGTCGCCATCACGTGCGCGCGCATCAGCAGATCCGTGATCCCCAGCAGACCGCCGTTGAGGCCGTCCTGCCACGTGTCGGTGTCCTTGCGCTTGGCGTTGTAGTCCGGAGTGATGCGGAACTTCGGAATCTCGGTGACGCCGTTGGCGTGCAGCATCGGCTGCTGGCACGGGAACGCCAGTCCGACCGCCCAGTCCATCAGCACCGGCTGCTCCGAGCCGACGTACTCCTGTACCGACCGCAGTTCGGGCACCCGGGGTGGAGTCACCGCGAGCCAGTCGCCCGGCGTGAGCGAAAGATCCTCGGCGACAACCCGAACGGCGACCGCGTCGGCGGGGATGTCGGCGCGGGGGAAGCGCAGGTTGCGCCACGACGGGATCGGGCCCAGGTCGTAGGGCACCATCCGGCCGGCGGGTACCAGGGCGCCGTCCGGAGCGCGGCGCGCGTACTCCAACTCGACCGTCTCGCCCTCGGTGCGCCCGTTGAACACGCTGTCGCCGGTGATGGTTCCGGCGGCGGTGACGACAACCAGCGGGTGCGCATCGTCGGGGGCCGGCAGTTCGTACCAGGCCGACGTCAACCGGCTCTGCTGCTGGGGTCCCTCGACGTAGGTGCCCGCCAGCGGCACCCGGTTCGGGTCGAGCCCATAGGGCAGCGGCACCGTGGATCCATTGACCCCGGGCTCTTCGAGCTCGGTGGGCTGGTCCCAGTCGTAGTCGGTGCCCGGCATCGGCAGGTTCATCCGGATAGCCTCGGCGACAATCTTTTCCGGCACACCATCGGCGGTGAACCCGACGGGCCGGTCTCCGCCCAGCGGGCCCAACGGCCCGTACTGTCCGGGCAGCGCTGTCAGAAAGCCTTGGTTGGCGTCGGGTTCGACGAGCACGTCGTCGGCAAGCCCGCAGCCACCGGCGAAGGCGCGCAGGTTGGCCCACGCGTTCGAGTAGGTGGGGTACTGGCGAACCGCGCCGACGAGCATCGAACCGACGAACACCACCACCATGAAGCCCGCGACAACCGGGATCGGCGCCGCGGTCAGCGCCCGGGCGATGCGGCCTTCGCCGCGGGTCCGCGACGAGAAGTGCAGCCAGGCCGCCCATATCGCCGCGATCGCGAACAGCCCGAAGAAGATCGTGCTGACGGTGACGCCGCCGATCGCGGGTTCGTCGTTGTTGAAGGGCACGCCGTAACTGGAGACGTACCACCAGCCGTTGGTGGTCGCGAAACACAGTGCGAGCACGAACAACACGGCGGCCAGGAACGCCATCCGGTTGCGTGACCACCTCAGCACGGCCGGCGACACCAGCACGGTGGCCAGCGCCGCCATCGCGGCGCCCACCGCGGCGAACAGACCGAAGTGATGCACCCACTTGGTCGGGGTGAACATCAGGAAGAACACCGTGCCCAGGATGATGCCGATCAGCCGCCACGCGGGGCCCCGTGCCACACCGGGCACGCGTCCGCGCCGCAGCAGGATGAACATCGAGGCGAACAGCGACAGCGCGGTGATCAGGAACCCGAAGCGACGCGACAGCGATCCGTCGACGGTCGGCAGGATCAGGTAGTAGTAGCGCAGGTTCTCGGTGTACCACTCCTGGTTCGGGCCGATGGCGGTGCGAATCCTGGTGGCCTCCAACACCGTTGCGATGGTCTGATCGAAGAAGACCACCGTCAGGATCACCGTTCCGGCGGCAAGCAGCGGCAACACCAGCGGCCAGACGCCCACCACCTGCCGTCGACGCACGAGGATGCGCAACAGCGGTCGGCCGCCTGCCAGCAGCGCGGCGACCGCGATCAGGCCCGTCGGCTGGATTCCGAGCGTGAACGCCGCCGTGATGATCGCGAACGCCGCGGGAGTGAGCCGTCCGGAGGTGATGGCCCGCTCGATCAGCACATAGGTGATCAGCGCGCCGGTGGCGATCTGGCCCTCGGGGCGCAGGCCGTTGTTGAACGGCATCCACGCCGCGAGCAGCACCAGACCCGCCGCCCACAGCGCGGGCTTGCTCGCGGCGACGGCCGGACCGAGTCGCGGCAGCACCTCGCGAGAAAGCAACAGCCAGCACACGATTCCGCACACCAGGTCCGGCAGTCGCATCCAGATGCTGGCGTCGCTGACGCTCGTCATCATCGCCAGCAGGTTGTAGTACCAGCCGAACGGGTCCTCGGGGCTGCCGAACCATCGGAAGTAGTTCGACATGTACCCGGCGTGTCCGGCCACCCGGGCCATCCCCAGGATGTAGCCGTCGTCAGAGGAGTTGGCCCCGATCACGTGCCAGAGGGCGAAACCGCCGACCACCACCACATCGGTGGGGGTGAACGTCCGCCACCGCTGCGGTATCAACCGCCGCATCCGCCTGCCGTCCATGCGGTCCAGGCGCCACAACGCCAGCAGTGCGATCGCCGTCGACACGATGGCCAGCACCATCGCCGTCAGCTTCAACGGCGTCGGCTCGGTGGTGAACCGGGTGTCGATCTCTGCCGACAGGCTCAACCCCGGCGGGGCGGGGCCGGTCAGATCGGTGAACACCCCGACGATCGCTGGGCGCAGGTTCGGGTCCGGGAAACCGGTGTACTGCGGGGACCCGTCGGCCTTCGTCAGGCCGACGAACGTCGCGAACGTGCCCTCCTCGGAGGAGGTGATCTCGATTCGTGAGCACCCCGGGGACTCTCCGGTGCCGACCACCCGGGCCCGGGGGACGCTGGCCACCACCACGTTTCGGTCGGTGATGTCGACGCGTTGCGGGTTGACCGTCACGAACAGGCCCTGCAGTGCGGCCTGCTTACCGTCCTTGGGCGCGGTGCCGAGCACCATTCCGCCGCGCGGCGGCATCGTGCGGATCACCTCGCACGGCACCGTCACCGTCATCCGCACCGGCGTCTGCGTGATCAACGGCGCGGTGACGCTGTTCAACTCCCCCTGCTGCGGCCAGTTCAGCGTCGCCGTGGTCTGTTCCACCGGTAGCAGGGGCGTGGCCACCGACAGCACGAAGCCGATCAGCCCCGCGATCGCCGCGACCCACCGGGCGATCCGCACTTCAGAACTCGACGTCCGGCTCATGGCAGCGCCCTGATGGGTCCGTTACGGCTCCAACCGAATACGCGCACCGCTCCTTGTTCGACGACGGCGTCGGGGGCCTCGGATTCGGGCACCACCCGCAGGTAGCGCTCGATCGAACCCCAGTCGCGGTACCAGTCGTCGCGCAGATAGGTGGGCACGGTCGAGGTGCGCAACAGCGCCTGGATGAACAGGAACGGACCGCCGTCCTCGGCCGACTGCCACTGGTTCGAGGACACGACCACCTGCTTGAGGTTCGGAAGGATGCGGTATTCCGGCAGTTCGGCGATGCCGAGATGTTCGGAGAACGGGTTCTGGCACGGGAAGTTCGCGGCCGTCGCAATGTCCATCAGCACCGGCGTCTGCGAGCCGAGGAACTGCTGCGCCGTCACCAGCACCGGCACCCGCGGCGGGGTGAACGCGAACCACTGGTCGGTGGACAGGTTGGGGTCGTCGGCGACGATGCGCGCGACATTGGCCTCCGGCGGCGCCGTCGTGAGCGGGAAACGCAGGTTGCGCCAGGCCTTTTGGGGCCCCGGCCCGATGTCGATCGGCTGCACCTCGGTCAGCGGCGCATAGCTGCCGTCGGGGCGGTGCACACCCCACTGCAACTTCAGCGACTGCCCGTAGTTGAACGAGCCGTCCTCTTCGTAGAACCAGATCGCCCCCGCGGCCGCGACGGTGACCAGCGGCCGGTCCGGGGTGCGTGGCGGCAGTTGGTACCACGCCGACGTCACCTTGGCCGCGACGGTATTTTCGTCGTAACTGCCCATCACCGGCGTGCGTTCGGGGTCGAGTCCGAACGGCAGGAACACGTTCGAGCCGTTCACGCCCACGGGTCCGTAGCCGCCGCCGGTGCCCGCGGCGAAGCCGATGCCGATGTTCGGTTCATTGGGCGATCCGTCGGAGTTGACCGTGCCGGGGTTGGCGGTGATCGGTTCGGGCGGTTCGAGGGTGTCGCTGACGCCGTTGGGGTTGAAGCCGACCGGGTCCTCCCCGCCGAGCGGGCCGTACTCGCCGAAGCGTTGTCCCGGAACCGGTTGCAGCATCCCGGCATTCGTGTCCGGTTCGACGAGCACATCGTCGGCCATCGCGCAGCTGGTGTCCGAGAGACCGGACTTCAATGCCGAGACGTTGGCCTTGGCTGTGGTGTAGACGGGGTAGCGCTGCACGGCACCCTTGGCCATGGAGCCGACTTCGAGCACCACCATGATCGTCGCCACCACCAGCAGCGGCGTGGAGGCGAGCACGCGGTTGCGCTTGGTGTTGGCGACCTCCGTGTGTCCCGCGTAGTCCATGCGGAAGTGCAGCCACCCGGCGAGCAGACCGGTCACGATCGCCAAGGCCAGGAAGATCCCCGTCACCGGGATACCGGCGATCACCGGCTGCTTGTCGAACCACGGCACACCGTAGTTGCCGACGTAGAACCAGCCGTTGATACCCGATGTGGCCCAGGCCAATACGAACAGCAGCGCGGTGACGTAGAGCGCGAGGTTTCGCCGGCTGTGCAACCCGACGCGGCTGAACGCGAACGCCGTCACCGCACCGAGCGCACCGGCCAGCCCGGCGAAGGCACCGAACTGCACGGCCCACTTGGTGGGCGTGAACGTCAGCAGCAGAAGGCCGATCGCGGTCGACCCGATGAGCCGCCACACCGGCCCGCGCGCCATGCCGACGACACCGCCGCGCCGCAGCAGCACCGCGAGCATCCCGAACAGGCACAGCAACAGCACCAGCACCGCGAAGCGTCGGGTCAGGGACGAATCGACGCTGTCCTCGACGGTGAGGAAGTAGTAGCGCAGGAACTCCTGGTACCACGCGATGGTCGGGCCGACGACGTACTTGATGCGGGCCGACTCGGCCACCGTGGCCAGAGTCTGGTCGCGGAACACCACCACGAAGATCAGCGCGAGCGCACCCAGCAGCGCCGCCAGCGGTGCCAGCACACCGTCGACCGGACGGCGCGCGCGAATGGTGCGCACGATCGCGCGGGCCCCGACCAACAGCGGCGCGATTGCGATCAGTCCCTGCGGCGCCAGCGTCACGCTGAACACCGCGACGACGACGGCCAGCGCGGCCGGCCACGTCCGCCGGGTGGCGACGGCGTTCTCCACCAGCACCCAGACGGCGACCGTTCCGAACGCGATGAGCGGTTCGGGTCGCAGGCCGTTGTTGAACGGCAGCCATGCCGCCAGGAACACCGCTCCGGCCGTCCACACCGTCACCCGGTTGGCAGCGAGCCGGCGGCCGAGGCGGGGCAGGATGCAGCGGCTGACGATCAACCAGGCGCCGATCGCCGCCAGCGTCGCGGGCACCCGCATCCACACACTCGCGGTGCTGACCGAGGCGAACGCCGCCAGCAGGGACTGGTACCAGTCGAACGGGGCCTCCGTGGCGCCGAAGAACCGGTAGTAGTTCGCGGTGTAGCCGGCGTCAGCGGAGACCCGGGCGATGGTGAGGTTGTAGCCGTCGTCCGACGACAGCGCGCCGATGACGTGCCACAGCAGCAAAGTGCCCACGACGGCGAGGTCGGCCACCCAGTGCCAGAAGCCGACGCGCCAGAACCGCCGCCATGCGCGCGCCACGCGGCGACCGCTGTGGCGGTCCAGCACCGCCAACGCGACGATCGACGCGATCACGCACAAGACCCCCAGCACCATCACGGCGAGCTTGAGCGCGGTGGGCGAGGTGATGAACCGGGTGTCGACGTCGACGCGCGCCGACAGCCCCTCCTGTGGCGCGACCTCCATATCCGTGAAGACGCCCGCGACCTGAGGTTTCTCCTCGGCGGGCAGGGTCCCCGCGGCCCCGGGCAGCCCGATGAAGTCGGCGCCGGCCTCGCCTGGGTTGGCCCAGATGTGCAGCGTGCTGCAGGCGCCGCCCTCCACGGCCGGGCGCGGTGCGACGGCGGCGACGGAATCGCGGAACGCCACGACGACGACGTCGGAGGTGGCGCGCACGAACAGCCCGTTACGGCTGGCGTCGATGCCGCCCGGCGGGACTGTCGACAGCACCAGGCCACCGTCATCGCGCAGCGTGGCGACGGCCCGGCAGGGGATCGAGATGTCGAGGGCCTGCGGCGCGCCGGAGACCAGCGGGGCGGTGATGTCGCTGACGAACCCGTCGGGCCCGGTGCCCTGCGGCCACAGGATGGTGGCGGTGGTCTGGTTGACCGGCAGCAGCGGGACCAGCCCGCACAGCAGCACCCCGGCGATGCCTGCGACGACGGCGATCAATCGCGCGATTCGATGGGCAGGCACGAGCGTCGATGGTAGGCGACGAAATCCTCGGAGTCGGTGACGCCAGGCCCACATACCTAGAACTGCTAGGGTGTGACCTAGCAGTTCTAGGTATAGGAGGCTCGGGCGTGCACATCGAGAAAGATCTGGTGGCTGCCTCCGCCACCCCGCTGGTCCTCGGGATTCTGGCCGACGGCGAGTCCTACGGTTACGCGCTCATCAAGCGGGTCAACGAGTTGTCGGGTGGCCGGATGCAGTGGACCGACGGCATGCTCTATCCGCTTCTGCACCGGCTGGAACGACTGGGCTACGTGTCGGCGCACTGGCGGGTCTCCGAGGGCGGCCGCCGACGCAAGCATTACGCGATCACCCCCGCCGGCCTTCAGACGCTCGCCGAACGGCACCGGCAGTGGACCGTCGTCGCCGAGGCGCTGGAGCGGGTCTGGAAGGGCATGCCCACCGATGCGGCTCCGGGGTGGGCGTGATGCAGGCCGACAGCGAGCTGGAATCGCAGATCGCCCACTGGCGTGGCTACGTCCAGCGACACCGCGCCATCGCCGCGGCCGATGTCGACGAGATGGAGGATCACCTCCGCGAGCAGATCGCCGATCTGTCGCGCGCCGGACTCTCCGGAGACGAGTCGTTCCTGGTCGCGGTCAAGCGGATGGGCAACGTCGACGCGATCTCGCGGGAGTTCGCCCGCGAGCACTCCGACCGGTTGTGGAAGCAGCTGGTGCTCGTGTCAGAGGAGACGGTCGAGGACTCGGCCCGGCCTCATCGGGAACTGCTCGTCGTGCTCACGCTCGGGCTCGGTGCGGGCATCGCGGTCAGGTTGGGCTTCGCGTGGCTCGGCGACGACCTCACCTTCGTGCGCAACGCGGGGTTCTTCGTATTCCCGTTCCTGGTGGGCTATTTCGCCTGGAAGCGACGACTGCGCTTGCGGCAGTGGGCGTTGTTCATGGTGCCCGCCGCGGTGTTGGCCCTCGCGCTGAACACCTACCCTTTCGGCGACGACTTCTGGGACCACCGCGACACCGAGGTGCTCGCCGCGATCCATACGCCGATCGTGCTGTGGCTGCTCGTCGGCCTGGCCTACGTCGGCGGGCGGTGGCGCTCCCATTCGCGCCGAATGGATTTCATCCGCTTCACCGGAGAATTCGTCGTCTACTTCACGCTGCTGATGATGGGCGTCGGGGTGTTGATGCTGTTGACCGCGGGCGCCTTCGATGCCATCGGCGTGGACCTGGAGGACTTCGTCAGCCTGTGGGCGCTGCCGATCATCGTGCCGACGGCGATCATCGTCGCGGCGTGGCTGGTCGAAGCCAAGCAGAACGTCATCGAGAACATCGCGCCGGTCCTGACGCGGGTGTTCACTCCGCTGACGATCATCATGCTGCTCGCGTTGCTGGTGGCGTTCTCGTCGGCCGGCAGCGTCATCGGTGTGGATCGCAACCTGCTGATCCTGATGGACCTCATCCTGGTCCTGGTGCTCGGTCTGCTGCTGTATGCGATCTCCGCCCGCGACCCGCTGGCTCCGCCTGCCGTGTTCGACTGGCTGCAACTGGTTCTGGTGCTCAGCGCGCTGGCCGTCGACATCCTGATGCTCGCCGCGATGCTCATCCGCATCGCCGAGTTCGGCTACAGCCCGAACAAGGTCGCCGCGCTCGGGCTGAACCTGGTGCTGCTGGTCAACCTGATCTGGTCGGCTTGGCTCGTGCTCGGCTTCCTGCGGCGACGACGGCCGTTCGGCGACGTCGAACGCTGGCAGACCCGCTACCTCCCGGTCTACGGCGCGTGGGCCGCGCTTGTGGTGGTCGCGCTGCCGCCGCTGTTCGGGTTCATCTAACGGGTTGATTCCACGCACCAGGCGCGTGCGATCAACCCCTTAAGCGGTTATCCACAGCCGGTCCGGCATCAGCTGGTCGTGGTTCGGTGGCTGGTTCACGCTTATCCGCGTGACGCGATGGCATCTCGGGCAGGTCGCGGACTTCACCGTCGCGCAGGACGGAGTCGTCGCACGACGCCAAATGGTCTCGGCCGGAGCCACTGATTTCGACATCGCGCGACTGGTACGCCGCCGCGAATTGATACCGCTCGAGCGCGGTGTCTACGTCAATCACAGTGGGCGCCTCACCCAGATGCAGCGGCACTGGGCCGCGGTGCTGGCGTTCTGGCCGGCGGCGCTGGCACATGTATCGGCACTGCCCAATCCGCCACCGACTGTTGTACACATCGCGATCGACTCGTCGCGCAATCTGCGGACGCTGCCGGGCATCGTGCTGCACCGGACGCCCGACTTCGCGCACCGTGCCGACCTCTTTCGCAACCCTCCGGCAATTCGATTGGAGCACGCGCTGATTGACGTGGTCGGCGGCGAGCTCCGAGAGGAGGACGTCGCGGCGGCGTTCGCAGAAATGGCGCGAGTGTGTGCAACGTGGCGCACCACCCCGCAGCGGATACTGCAGACGTTGGAAACTCGCCGACGTGTCCCGGGGCGGCGCACCGTGGAGGCGATGCTCACCGACCTTCGCGACGGCGCGTGTTCGGTGCTGGAGCGCGGCTACCTGCTTCGGGTCGAACGAGCGCACGGGTTGCCCAGAGGAAAGCGGCAGGCGCGCAGCACCGCGACCGGCCGGGCCACCTACCAGGATGTGCGCTACGGGCGCCAAGGGGTCGTCGTCGAGCTCGACGGTCGCGCGTTTCACGATTCGCCGCGCGACCGCGACCGCGATGCACTGCGTGATCTCGCGGAGTTGAGCCGGTCGGATCTGGTCACCATTCGGCTTACCTACGGACTGGTCTTCGGCGATACATGCCGCACGGCCCAGCTGATCGGCGGCGTGCTCAGGCGTCGCGGCTGGACCGGTCGCGTGCGCACGTGCCCGGTATGCGGTCCCGCGGTCGCACTAACGGGTTGATTCCACGCACCACGTGCGTGCGATCAACCAGCTAAGGGCAATCGAGCAACAAAGTCAGGACAGGCGCAGCGGCGCCGGGCTCCACAACCCGCTGCGCGTCGCCGTGCCGAGGTCGAGGCGGGCCTCCGCGGCGTTCGGGTACCACGGGGTGAGCTGCTGCAGTGAGCCCCAGTCCCGGAACCAGTCGTCCTGCAGATACGTCGGCACCGTCGTGGCCCGCACCAGCAGTTCGGTGATGCCGAGCGGCCCGCCACCGAGGTAGTCCATCACCGGCGAGTTCGCCTCGGCCCCGAAGCGGTCGGGCAGGATCCGCCACTTGGGCACCTCGACGACGCCGTTCTGATGGCCGAACGGCCGCTGGCAGGGGAACGCCAACCCGACCAGCCAGTCGAGCAGCACCGGATCCGACGATCCGACGACGTCCTGCAGCGTGCGCAACTCCGGGATCCGCGGCGGCGTCACCGCGATCCAATGCTGCGGGTCGAGGTCGTCGTCGGAGGCCACCAACCGGATCTGGGTGGCCTCGGGCGGTATCGCGGCCAGCGGGGCTCGCAGGTTGCGCCACGCGGGGGAGGCGCCGACATCGGCGAACCCGATCGCACCACCCGGCTCGTCGGCGGCCGCCTGCTCGTCGGTCGCCCACTGCACCGTGACCTCACCCGCGTCGAACCGGCCTGCGGCCGAGATGACCAGCAGCGGGCCGGCGTCGTCGCGGTCCGGCAGCCGGTACCAGGCCGAGCGCAACTGCGCGGGCTGCTGCGTGCCGGCACGCCAGCTGCCCATCACCGGCGTGGTGGCCGGATCGAGTTTGTAGGGCAGCCGGGCCCGTGAACCGTTGACACCGGCGGCGGCTGTCGTGCCGCCCTCGGTGCCGCCGTTGCCCGCCTGGTCGTCTTCGCTGTCGGTGTCGGCGAAGTTGGTGGAGGTGCCCTGCCCGCTCATGGTCTCGTCGGCGGAGACGTCACTGGGAATCCCGTTGGGGTTGAACCCTTGTGCGGTGCCGGCGCCGAGCGCCTCACCGACGGGCGTGTCGATCGGCGTCAGCATGCCGACGTTGGGGTCCTCCTCGACGAGCACATCCTGGGCCATCCCGCACGTCTTGCCGGTCACGGCTTCGAGGTTGGACCGGCCGACGCTCCACGCCGGGTACTGGTCGATCATGGCCAGCGTCAGCGAGAGCACTTCGAAAACCACCAAAAGCCATGTGGCGATGGCCAACGGCGCCTGCAGCATTCGTTGCCAGCGCCGTTGCGGGCCGGGCGGCGACGAGTCGCGTCCGGAGAAGTGGAACCACGCGGCGGCGAGCAGGGCCAGCACGGCCAGCCCGAGCAGCATCGTCGAGAAGCCGAACTTCCACTCCGGCATGGCATTCGACCACGGCACACCGAAGTTCGACACGTACCACCAGCCGTTGACGGTGGCGAACGACAGCGCCATCGCGAACAGCACCGCGGCGCCGAACACCGAGCGGTTGCGGCGCGAGCGCATCGCCGTGGCGGTGACGGCGACTGCGGCCAGCGCGCCCAGGGAGCCGGCGAGCCCGGCGAACACGCCGAAATGGTGGGTCCACTTGGTCGGGGTGAACATCATCGCCAGAAACGAGATGACCGTGATGCCGATGATGCGGCGGCTGGGTCCCAACGCCGTACCGGGAATCTTGAACTTGCGCAACGACATCGCGACGGCAACGGCCAGCGCCAGCAACAGCGTGAGCACGGCGAACCGGCGCGCCACCGAACCGTCGGGGCTCAGCGTGAACAACCGCTCGTAGCGGATGTGCTCGTCGAACCAGCTCAGGCTCGGCCCCACCGCGGACTTGAAGGCGCTGGCCTGCAGTTCGGAGGCCAGCGTCTGGTCCCGGAAGATCAGGATGATCGTGACGGTGGCCGCGGCCAGGATCGGCGCCAGCAGCGCCAGGTAGCCGAATCGCGAGACATGCGCGGCGACAATGGTTTTCAGTGGCCCGACGGCCACCAGCAGCGCGCCCACGGCGGCGATACCCGTCGGGCCGGAGAACAGCGTGAGCGCACCGATGATGATCGCGACCGCCACGGGCAGCAGCCTGCTGGTGGCCACCCCCCGCTCGACCGAGCACCAGGTGAGAAGGATGCCCAGCGCGATGATCGGTTCGGGGCGTAGCCCGTTGTTCAGCGGCAGCCAGAACGCCAGGAACAGACCCGCCGCCGTCCACGCCGCCGCTGGTGTCTGCTTCACCGCGTGGCCCAGGCGCGGGATCACCTCACGGCTGATGACCCACCAGCACGCCAGCGCCATCACCAACGTCGGTAGCCGCATCCACACGCTGTTCGTGCTGACGTGCGCCCACAACGCCAGCAGGTCGTAGTACCAGCCGAACGGCGCCTCCGGCGTGCCGAACCACCGGTAGTAGTTCGCCATGTAGCCGGCGTGCTCGGAGACCCGCGCCATCGTCAGGATGTAGCCGTCGTCGGCGGTGTTGGCGCCGATGAAGTGCCACCACACCAGCACCGCGGTGACGACGCCGTCGAGCGGGCGCAGCGTCCACCACCTCGGGGGCAGGAACCGTCTGACACCGCGGCCGTCGGCGGTGTCGAGAAGGTGAAGGGCGACCAGGGCGATGACGGTCATCGCCACCCCTATGATCATCGCCAGCGTCTTGAGCAGCGTCGGCGATGTGCTGTAGCGGGTGTCGAGCGTCGCGGAGAATTCCAGCCCCGGCGGTGCCGGACCGCTGAGGTCGGTGAAGACGCCGACGATCTGGGGGCGGAAGTCGTAGCCGCCGCGCTCACCGCGCAGCGGTTCGCCGGGGTCCTCGCTCGGAATCCGTCCCGGGCCCTGAACGAGCCCGACGAACTCGCCGGTCACCTTGTCGGCGTGTGCGGTGAACGTCAACCGCTGGCATTGCGGGCTGAGTACCTGATCCAGCGGCGCGCTGACCACCGGGGTGTTGCGCACGATCACCAGCAGGTCGTCGTTGACCCGCTCGATGAGAAGACCGCGGTCGATGGCCTTGGGCGCCTGTTTGGGCACGGTCGACAACAGCACCGTGCGGCCCTGGTCGCCGGGCCCGGCCAACCCGGCCGCCGCGCGACACGGCACCGAGATCTCGAGGTCGGTCGCGACGTAGCCGATGAGCGGGGCGTCAACGCTTTGCAGGACGCCGTTCTGCGGCCAGTTCAGCTGGGCGGTCGTCTGCGTGACCGGCATCAACGGCGTCGCGATCGCCAGGAGCGCGCCGAGCAACCCGGCGACGATGGCAATGAGGCGCACCGTTCGATGGTTCGACCCGACCCCGGCTTCACCGACCACGGCGTTCGATCCTAATTGGGCTTGCGGATCGCCAACACGAACGGGCCGATGCTGGAGACCTCGAAGCGGGGGTCGTCGAACAATGTCTCGTCCAGGGCGACGTGGTAGCGGCGCACGTTGGGCTGGTTCGGGTAGACGTCGGAGGCCAGGCGCAACGTGTAGGTGTCGTCAGCGCCGCGGCGCATCAGAAACACCGTCGGCGGCTCCCACGGCAGCGCGTCGAGCGCGTCGATGAACTCATCGGCGTCGGTCAGCGTCGCCCAGCTTTCGATGGCTTCGGCACGCTTCTCGAACTGCGCGAGCGGATTCGCATAGTGCGAGGTCAATCCCTGGAAACCGTAGTAGGGGTAATAGGACAAGAAGCTGTAGTCGGCGGTCAGCACGACGGTCTCGTCGCGCGGTCGACCGGTCACCTCGGTGATCCGGTCGTCGATCTCGCGGTAGTAGCGCTCGGCACCGGGCGGTCGCCGGTCGGCGCGCTGACCGTATCCGTCTGTGTCGGTATAGGCGACGACGATGTCGGAGCGCAGCACGTCGGGGATGTCCTGGCTGTAGGTGACGGCGCCGATCGCGCCCAGCGCCGTGGCCGCCGCGACGACGCGTCGCGCGTTCTCGGGTCGCACCCGCGCCGCGACGGCACGCGTGACTTCGATGAAGCCGAAGGCGCCTGCCGCCGTCAGCAGCACGGTCAGCGTCGGGTTCAGTCGGAACGACAACAGCGTGGTGCCCGCCAGCGTGGTCAGCATCGACAGCAGCGACCAGGCGTAGACGGCGAGCACGGCGATCGCCAGAGCGCCGGCCCGGGTGGATGAGCGCGCACGCCAGACCAGCCACAGCGTGCCGAGCATGCACAGCGCTCCGAGCAGCGTGAAGTGCAGCATGGGGAACTCCAGTTGCGCGCCGTCGGTCGGCAGATAGTGCTGCGCGGTTCCCGAGTCGGCGGGCTCACCCCTGGCGGCGGCCAGCAGCCACGGCGCCCAGCCGATCAGCGCGATGGCACCCGAGATGACGGCGATGACCACCAGCCTTAGCAGCGGGTCGATCCGTTTGCGCGCGACGGCCAGCAGCACGCCCATGATCGCCAACGTGAACGCGGCGTAGGCGAACAGCAGTGTGTACGACAGCGCGGCGACGCCGAGGAAGAGCCCGGTGCCGATGACGGCGGGCCAGCCGCCGTTACGCGTCGCCCCGCGCAGACCCGACCACGACAGCACGAACACAGGCGGCAGCAGCACACAGACGATCGCGGCGTAGGGCTCGGCCGGGGAGTACGCCAGCGTGGCCGCGGCGGTGGCGGTGGTGACGACGAGCGCGTACTCGAAGCGAATCATGGCCGCCCACAACACGAACGCCACCGCGATCGCGGCGGTGATCGACATGATCGCCCACGGCTTGAACATCTCCCACGCGGGAGTTCCGGTCAGCGCGGCCAGGCGGCCACCGATCCAGAACCAGCCCGGCGGGTAGAACGGCGGCAGACCCATGTAGGTCATATCCCGCAGCGCTGCGCTGTCGGCCAGCCGGGTGAGGTACTCGGTGCGGAACTGCTGATCGACCGAGATGCCGTACAGGTAGAGCCGGGTCGCGCCGAGGGGCATCGCGAGCGTCACCACCGAGAAGGCGGACAGGAACAGCACCGCCCCGGCCCTCGCGAGCAGTCGGCGACCGCGCCGCCAGATCCAACCGCTGCCCAATAGCCCGGCCAGACAGGCGAACTGGCCCACCGTGGTCAACGCGTGCAGCTGATTGGACGAGTTGTACGCGGGCCACTCCACCCGCGCGATCGCAGCCAGTGAAACGACCGCGACGACGATCGCCACCGCGGCGGCCGCCACCATCTGGCCGGCGACCTTGATCGGCAGGGCCCGTGCGCCGCCTGGCATCAGATGGGTAGCTTGCGGAAGATCGGCCGCGGGATGTGGCGCAACACCATCATCACGTACCGGAACGCTCCCGGCGCCCATACCAGTTCCTTGCCTTTGGCGGCGGCCGTGACGGCCAGTTCGGCGACGTCCTCCTTGTCGACGGTGAACGGCGCCTCCTTCGCACCGGTGGCCTTCCAGTGCTCGATGGTGGTCGTGGTGCGGACCTGGCCGGGCCGGATCACCAGCACCCGAACTCCATGCTCCCGCAACGCCTCTCCCAGGCCGAGGTAGAAACCGTCGAGGCCGGCTTTGGTCGACCCGTACACGAAGTTGGACCGCCGCACCCGTTCACCGGCCGCCGAGCTCATCGCGATGATCTGCCCGAAGCCCTGGGCCCGCATCTTCTCGCCGATCAGCACGCCGACCGAAACCGCTGCGGTGTAGTTGATCTGGGCCACCTGCACGGCCTTGGACTGGTCCTGCCACAGCTCCTCGGCGTTGCCGAGCAGCCCGAAGGCCACGATCGCGACGTCGACGTCACCGTCGCTCCAGGCCTTGTCGATCACGGCGCGGTGACCGGCGGTATCGGTGCCGTCGAAGTCGATCCATTCGACGGACTTGGCCCCCGCGGCCGTCATTGCGGCGATCGCTTCGTCCTTGCGGGGGTGGTTCGGCAAGTCGGCCAGGATGATGCGGGCGTGTGCGTTGCGCAGGTAGCGCTCGCAGATCGCCAGGCCGATCTCCGATGTCCCACCGAGCAGCAGGATGGTCTGGGGGTTACCTACGGCATCAAGAACCATCTACAGCAGCTCCAAGCGTCGTGCCATGTCGGATGCGAAGACGCCGTTCGGGTCGGCCTTGCGGCGCACGGCGATCCAATCGTCGATACGCGGATACATCTTGTGGAACCGCTCGGCGCTGACCCGGGAGTCCTTCGCGGTGTAGACCCGGCCGCCGAATTCCATGACGCGTTCGTCGAGCTCGTTGAGGAATTCGTTGATTCCGGGCTTGTTCGGGAAGTCCATCGCCACGTTCCATCCCGCCATCGGGAAGCTCAGCGGCGCGCGGTTACCGCGCCCGAACAATTTGAACACGTTCAGCGCCGAGTAATGCCCGCGGGTCTGGATCCAGCGGATGATGGCCTTGAACTCCTCGAGCGCATCGGGCGGCACCAGAAACTGGTGCTGCGCGAAACCCGCTGGGCCATAAGCGTTGTTCCACCCGCTGACCAGGTCGAGCATGTGATAGAACTGCGACAAGTTCATGATCTTGCCGGTGTAGGTTCCGCCGAGGCGGTAGTACACCTCGCCGATCGCCATGAACGAGAGTTTGTTCATGGCGCTGACGGGGAAGATGTCGGGCACCGAAAGTAGCTGAGGCGCATCGAATTTCAGCGGGTCCCTGGCCAGCTTCGGCGGCAGCTGATCCAGCGTCGCGAGGCTGCCGCGGCTGATCGCGGCCCTTCCGAGTTTTGGCGGCGGGCTGATCAGGTCGAACCACGCGCTGGAGTAGGTGTAGCGGTCCTCGCTGCCGTCGAGGTGCACGGCGATGGTCTCATCCAGGTCGCCGGTGGACACGCCGTCGGCGATGAAGTACGCGGTTTCGGTGCGGGTCATCGCGATTCGGGCGCGCACCACGATCCCGGTGAGGCCGTTACCGCCGACCGTCGCCCAGAACAGTTCGGCGTCCGGCCCGTCGGGTGCGAGGGTGTGAACCTCGCCGTCGGCCATCAGCAGGTCCATCGACAGGACGTGATTGCCGAAGCTGCCTGCGCTGTGGTGGTTCTTGCCGTGGATGTCGGAGGCGATCGCCCCGCCGACGGTGACCTGCCGGGTGCCCGGCAGCACGGGCACCCACAGCCCGAACGGCAACGCCGCCTTCATCAGCTGGTCGAGGCTGACGCCCGCGTCGACGTCGGCCACCGCCGTGTCCGCGCTGATCGAGTGGATTCTGTGCAGCGCGGTCATGTCCACGACCAGGCCACCGCCGTTGCACGCCTGATCGCCGTAGGAGCGGCCCAGCCCGCGGGCGAGGACGCCGCGGTGCAGGAACGACGGGCTGGATGCGCCGCGGTCGGCGGTCTCGCGGACCGCACGGGCGATCACCTCGACATCCGGCGTGGTCAGCACCTGCGCGACCGACGGTGCCGTGCGGCCGAAGCCGGTCAGGGCACGCGAGGTCGTCGGCAGGTTCTCGGACATCGTGACGAGGGTACCGTGCGCTCACCGGCGCCCCGTCCAGCCGAACACAGGTCCCACGGTCGCGCCCAGTGTGGGGTTGTGTCACGCAACGTGGCCGGCGGCGTGACACAAGTCCACGCTCGCCACACGCCACGTCAGCGCAGCCGGAAGATGACCGCACGCTGGACGACGAAGTTGATCACCGTCGCCGTGCCCTGGGCGATGACGAACGCGACCGGCACCCGCCACGCCTTGTCGTCCCACGCCATGTACAGCACGTAGTTGATGCCGACCTGCGCGGCGTAGGTCACCGCGTAGAGCACACACACCGCGATGAACCGCGCGGTGCTCGGCGGTGCCTGGAAGGTCCACCGGCGGTTGATCAGATACGCCGTGGTGGTGCCCGCGATGAAACTCAGCGTCTTGGCCACGTTGACGTGCAGACCGGCCGCGAGCATGGCCACGTACAGACCGAAGTCGACGATCGCCGAGAAACCACCGGTGACGATGAACCGCCAGATCTGAGTGCCCAGGCTCAGGGTGGGCTGCATCGGGGGCTCGGCCACCCGGGCAGCTTACGTCGGCGCGAACTCACCGACACCGGGCCCGCACGTGAATGCGTCTCCACCAGCAGCCGTCACGTCGCTAGGTTTCAGGTGTGCAAACCCGGTCCGGTGCGGAGATCGTCGTCGACGGTGACGTCGTCTCCAAGCTGCACCGGCCGGGTACCGATCCGCGGGCGTTGACGGTCCGGTTGGGCATCGCCGCCCGGTCCGACTGCCTGCTCTCACCGTTGTCGACGGTTCCCGAGCCGGTCGCGGGCCGATGGCGAACCCGGTGGCCGCGCGTGGAAACCCTTGCGCCGCAACCGGAGTCGGTGCCATGGGCGCAAGCCGGACAACTGCTGGCCCGGCTGCACCGCGAACCACTGCCGCCCCGAGTGCCCGCGCACGGCTGGCCGCAACGCCTGCGGCGGGCCGTCGACGCGCTTCGCGGCGGCGAGCCGACACTGCGCCGCGCCGCGGCCGGCCTACCCGACGCGGTCTGGCTGGCGGGTTCTGCCGACCGGCCAACCACACTCGTGCACGGCGACTTCCATTTGGGGCAGCTCGGCCGCCACGACTCACGGTGGATTCTTCTCGACGTCGACGACCTGGGTGCCGGCGATCCGGCGTGGGATCTGGCCCGACCGGCCGGATTCTGGGCGGCGGGGCTGATCCCGGACGCCGACTGGCAACTCTTCGTCGACGCCTACCGCGCCGCCGGCGGTCCCGCACTGCCCGACGAAGACCCCTGGCCGGTGCTCGACGCCTTCGCGCGCGCGGCCGTCGTACAGGCCGCGGCCCACCATCGCGACGACGAACTGCTGATGGCCGCCTGCGCGCGGATGCTCTAGTACGCCTTAGCTGGAAAAGAACAGCCGGCCGAACCCCTGTTTGCGGTAGTACTTGTTGCCCCGATGGCCCCAACCCGGGCCGTATCCGTATCCCGGCTGGGCGGGCGGCGGGGGCGGCGCGGTCTGCACGAACCGGTTCTCCATCTGCGTCAGCGATTCGAGTTCGCCGAAGTCCAGGAAGATGCCGCGGCAGGTGTCGCACTGCTCCAAGTGGATGCCGTTGCGCTCGTATGTCCGCATCGAGCCCGCACACTTCGGGCAGGTCAACGTGCCCGTCGGTGCGGACGGCGGAGACGACGGCGGCTGATATGGCGGGATGCTCATATCCGCATAACGGCCGCGGGCGACGCCGAAGTTCCGCGCGGGCTCACACCCAGTACGCGACGCGGCCGCGGTACTGGCGCATGGCGAACGCCGCGAAGATCCACCCGACCACGGTCAGCACGATCACCACCACCCAGTGGCGCAGTTCCTGGTCGGCGCCGAGCAGGGGGGCCCGCACGATGTCGAGATAGTGCAGCAGCGGATTGAGCTCGACGATCTTGGTGTACTGCTCGGCGCCCTGCTGTCGCAGGGTGGACTCGTTCCAGATGATCGGGGTCATGAAGAACAACAGCTGCACCAGGCTGACCAGCAGCGGGCTGATGTCGCGGTAGCGGGTGGCCAGGATGCCGAAACACAGCGCGACCCAGATGCAGTTGAGCACGATCAGACCCAGCGCCGGAATGACCGCCAGGTCCGTCCAACTCCACGGCTTGGGGTAGATGATCGCGATGATCACGAAGATGATCATGTTGTGGGCGAACAGGATCATCTGTCGCCACACCAGCCGGTAGACGTGTACCGACAGCGGTGTCGGCAGCTGTTTGATCAAACCCTCGTTGGCGACGAACACGTCGGCGCCCTCCAGGATGGCCGCGTTGATCAGGTTCCACACGATCAGCCCCAGGGTGACGTATGGAAGATGTTCGGAGAGCTCGAGTTTGAACAGCTTCGAGTAGAGCAAGCCCATGGCGACCGCTGTCGCGCCGGTGGCGATCGTGATCCAGAACGGGCCGAGAACCGAGCGGCGGTAACGCTGTTTGATGTCTTGCCAGCCGAGGTGTAACCACAGTTCGTGCTTGCCGAAGCCGGCGACCAGGTCGCCCCAGGCCCGGCTCATGGTCTTCGACTGCGCAGCGGCGTCGGTGAACGTCACGGCTGAAGCCTCCCGAACCTCTCCTTGCGGCCCATGCGCCGCAACCGGATCCACTCCATCAGCCCGGCCGGGTCGCGGCGGGACACCAGGAAGAACCAACCGAAGCGCGCCCATTCCTGTAACTGCAGTCGACGCAATCCCGGCTGGGACAACAGATAGCCGCGATTGCGGTAGGTATAGAAACGTTTGGCCGTGTTGTCCGGATATTGCGTGTGCATCCGGCCGCCGAGGATCGGTTTGAACTCGTCACCGCCCTGCGGGTGCAGGTACACCGCGTCGAGGCAGGTGCCGAACGGCAAGCCGGATCGGACCAGCCTGCGATGCAGTTCGGTCTCGTCGCCGCGCACGAACAGGCGCAGATCAGGCACGCCGGTCGCCTCCAGCGTCGCGGCGGCGAACAGCGCGCCGTTGAACAGCGATGCGATGCCCGGCAACAATCCCCCGCAAGCGGGAGGTGCCCCCACCTCAGTCGATTCGGTGCGTAACTCGTCGACGCGGCGACGCCACACCAGCCCGCGACGCAGGGGAAACGCCAGCCGCCCGGGATCGGTCATGTCACAGACCATCGGCGACACCTCGGCGAGCCCGTGGCGGGCGGCGCAGTCGATCAGCGTGCCCAGCACCTCGGAGTCGGCTGGACGGCCGTCGTCGTCGGCCAACCACACCCAGTCCGCGCCGAGCGCCAGCGCATGCAGCATGCCCAACGCGAAACCGCCTGCGCCGCCCAGGTTCCGGCGGGATCCGAGATAGGTCGATGGGAGGGGTTGCGCGGCGACCAGCTCGGCGACGCGGGGATCGTCGTCGTTGTCGACGACAATCAGGTGGTCGGGGGCGCGGGTCTGGGCCGACACCGACTCCAGTGACTTCGCCAACTCGTCGAGACGACGGTGGGTCACCACCACCGCGCATATGACAGGGCCGGTTGGCTCGTCGGGCAAGCCCGCGTCGGCGGTCATCCCTGGCGCGTCTCTTCGAGCACTTCCCGGACATGCCGGGCGGCGTCCTCGCCCTCATAGGCACGCACGACGTCCTCGATGCCGCCGGTCATCTTGATCGTGCCGTGGTCGATCCACATCGCGGTGTTGCACAGCCGGGCCAGGAACTCGTTGGAGTGGCTGGCGAACACCAGGATGCCCGAGCGCGCGACGAGTTCGGCCAACCGGGTCTGCGCCTTCTTCAGAAACTCGGCATCCACCGCGCCGATACCCTCGTCGAGCAACAGGATCTCGGGGTCGATGCTGGTCACCACGCCCATCGCCAGACGCACCCGCATCCCGGTGGAATAGGTGCGTAACGGCATCGACAGGTAATCCCCCAGCTCGGTGAACTCGGCGATCTCGTCGATCTTGGCCAGCATCTGCTTGCGCGTCTGCCCCAGGAACAGGCCGCGGATGATGATGTTCTCGAAGCCGGAGATCTCCGGGTCCATCCCGACGCCGAGGTCGAACACCGGCGCCACCCGGCCGCTGACGGTCGCCACCCCCCGGGTGGGCTCGTAGATACCCGACAGCAGCCGCAGCAGGGTCGACTTGCCCGCACCGTTGTGCCCGACCAGACCCACCCGGTCGCCGAGTTCCAACGACATGGTGATGTCCCGCAGCGCCTCGATGACCACGACGTTGGAGTCGTTGCGTCCGATCGCGCCGCCGGCCTTACCGAGGAACGCCTTCTTCAGCGAGCGTGACTTCGCATCGAAGATCGGGAACTCCACCCACGCGTTGCGGGTCTCGATGTGTGGGACCAACGCATGCCCCTACAGGTACTGCCCGGTCCCCGGATGCGACGGACCGCCGCGCACCGCGATCCCCGGTGGCAGCGCACCCTGGCCCCGCATCTGCTCCAGCTGCTGACGTGCGGCCATCTGCTGGGCGAACAGCGCGGTCTGGATGCCGTGGAACAGGCCCTCGAGCCAGCCCACCAGCTGGGCCTGCGCGATACGCAGCTCGGCGTCCGACGGCACAGCCTCCTCGGTGAACGGCAGCGTGAGCCGCTCGAGCTCGTCGCGCAGCTCGGGAGCCAGCCCGTCCTCGAGTTCGGTGATGCTCGTGCGGTGGATCTCCCGGAGCCGGTTGCGACTGGCGTCGTCGAGCGGCGCTGCGCGCACCTCCTCGAGCAGCTGTTTGATCATGGTGCCGATCCGCATCACCTTGGCCGGCTGCTCGACGAGGTCGGTCAGCGACTTGCCGTCTTTTTCCTCGTCGTTGTCGGCACCGCTGTCGGCACCGCTGATGATCTCGATGTTGTCGTCCTCGGTCATACTCCCTGCGTTCCCTCTAATCTCCACGGCATTCGTCGCTGCGCCCCGCGATCCCGAGCCAACTAGCGACACTAGTCCGGTCGTGGGCGAGGCGGTCCCCACGTCGGGGACGGGCAAAGTCCGGTAGGTGACCGCAAACCGGCCCGTCGATTGTCCTCGGCGGTCGAGCAAACGGCGTCACGAATGTCACCACTGCTGATGCGGCCATACGTTAACTCAATGTCGCGTCCTGGCCGGCGCGCGGGGGTGACCAGCAACGACAACGGGTTTAGCACCCCGAACGCCAAGATCACTGGACTAGTATGGCTGCCCAGCAGACCCAGTCCGACATGGCGGGTCGGGGCCGAGTATCGGCCGGAATCGTGTGGGTTCGCGAACTCACGGACGCTCGAAGGTGGGCTGACATGGCATACGACGTCGCCCGGGTGCGCGGTTTGCACCCCTCCCTGGGCGACGGGTGGGTGCGTTTCGACGCCCAGCACGGCATGTTGTTGCCTGACACCGTCGGCCGCGCGGTGTCCACGGCGTTCCGAGGGTCGATGCCCACCCCGGTAGGTCCGCATCCGTCGGCACGGCGCAGCGCCGCGGTGTTGGAGGCCGCCCGACTGGCCGTGGCCGATCTGGTCAACGCCGATCCGCGCGGTGTGGTGCTGGGCGCCGACCGCGCAATCCTGTTGACCTCGCTGGCGGACGCGTCGTCGTCGCGTGTCGGTCTCGGTTACGAAGTGGTGGTCACCCGTCTTGATGACGAGGCGAACATCGCACCGTGGCTGCGTGCCGCGAATCGCTATGGCGCCAAGGTGAAGTGGGCCGAGGTCGACATCGAGACCGGCGAACTGCCCAGCTGGCAGTGGGAGAGCCTCGTGACCAAGCCGACGCGCTTGGTCGCAATCACTTCTGCCTCATCGACTTTGGGCACCGTGACCGACCTGCGCGCGGTGACGAAGCTGGCACACGATCAGGGTGCACTGGTGGTCGTCGACCACTCCGCGGCCGCGCCCTACCAGTTGATGGACATCGACGAGATCGACGCGGACGTGGTCGCGGTCAACGCGTTGGGGTGGGGTGGTCCGCCCATCGGAGCCTTGGTCTTTCGTGATCCGGCGCTCATCGACTCCTTCGGATCGGTGTCGTTGGATCCGGAGGCGACCGGAGCGGCGCGGCTCGAAGTCGGCGCGCATCAGTTCGGTCTGCTCGCCGGAGTGGTGGCCAGCATCGAGTATCTGGCCTCCCTGGACGAGAACGCGCGTGGCACGCGCCGCGAACGCCTCGCGATCTCAATGCATTCCGCGAATGCCTATATGAACCGGCTGTTCGACTATCTGCTGATCTCGCTGCGGTCGTTGTCGACGGTGATGGTCATCGGTCAGCCCGAATCACGCATCCCCGTGCTCAGTTTCGCGGTCAACGGCGTACCCGCCGAACGGGTGGTTCAGCGTCTGGCCGACAACGGCATCCTGGCGATATCGAATGCGAGTTCGCGCGTGCTGGACGTGATCGGCGTCAACGATGTCGGCGGTGCGGTGACGGTGGGACTGGCGCACTACACCACCACCGCCGAAGTCGATCAGCTGGTGCGCGCGCTCGCCTCACTGGGCTGACCGTTGCGCTAATCCGCGACGCGCAGAAGCACTTTCCCCGACACCTCGCCTGACTGCAGCAGCTCATGCGCCGCGGCGGCTTCCTGAACCGGGTATTCGGCGCCGATGATCGGCCGCACCTGACCGCGCTCGATCATCGGCCAGACGTTGGCCACCACCTCGGCGACGACCTCACTCTTGCTTGCCCGGCCGCTGACCGGGCGCGCGCGAAGAGCGGTGGCGATGACGCCCGCGCGCTTGCCGAGCAGTTTGCCGATGTTGAGCTCGGCCTTCACGCCGCCCTGCATCCCGATGATCACCAGTCGCCCGTCGTGGGCGAGCGCGTCGATGTTGCGATCAAGATAGGCCGCGCCGATGATGTCGAGGATCACGTCGGCGCCACCCTCGGCCCTGACGCGTTCGACGAAGTCCTCGTCGCGGTAGTTGATCGTCACCTCGGCCCCGAGTTCGGCGCACAGGTCCAGCTTGTGGGCCGACCCGGCGGTGACGGCCACGCGGCATCCGAGCGCGCGGCCCACCTGGACGGCGTGGGTGCCGATGCCGCTGGCACCCCCGTGGATGAGAACGAGCTGCCCGGCCCTCAACCCCGCCGTCATCACCAGGTTCGACCACACGGTGCAGGCCACCTCGGGCAGGCCGGCGGCCTCGTGCAGGGACACCGAGTCCGGAGGCGCCATCACCTGCCCGGCCGGTACAGCCACGTACTCGGCGTAGCCCCCGCCCGACAGCAACGCGCAGACCTGTTGTCCGACTGCCCAATCGGAGGCCTGCTCACCGACCGCCTCGACCGTTCCTGACACCTCGAGTCCGAGGATTTCGCTGGCGCCCGGCGGCGGTGGATACTTGCCCGCGGCCTGCAACAGGTCGGCCCGATTGACGCCGGCAGAGGCCACCTTGATCAGAATTTCGCCCTTGTTCGGCGCGATGTCGGGAACCTCTTGCCAGGTCAATCGGCCTTCCGGGCCGGCCACGATTGCATGCATTCCGATAACGCTACTAGCCTGCGACAACAGTCTTGAGAATTGGTCGCCAGCAATGTCAGGGCCGTTTACTATGACCGCATGGAGGGGATAATTGCGGGTCGTACCGCGGGGGACATGCCGGGGCTGGACATCGCGGAGCAGCGGTCCTGGCAAAACTTTTTGGATGCCGCGCTCCGGCTGTATGCGACCTTGAATCGGTCGCTGGTGGATAAGCATCATCTGACGCTCAACGACGTCAGGCTGCTCGACATCCTGGACAAGTCGCCGACGGGATCGGCCCGAATGGGTGATCTCGCCGAGAATTTGATGTCGTTGCCGAGCCGGGTCACCCGGCAGATCCGTCGCCTGGAGATGGCAGGCCTGGTGTGTCGCGGGGCCAGTCCCGACGACGGCCGTGGTGTGCTCGCCAGCATCACCGACGACGGGCGCACCGCGGTACGCGACGCGATGATCACCTACGGCGAGAGCGTGCGCGCACACTTTCTCGACCGGTTGTCGCGGCCCCAGGTCGCGGCGATGGGTGAGAACTGCAGGCGGATCAGCGTCGGGCTCAAGAACGGGTCGATGAACGCCAAGCTCGGCCGGGTCTGAGGGGATCGCCCGTCGCGACGGTGTGGGCCGGCCCGTACTCTTGTCGGCGGTGGCGTGGCAGAGCGGCCTAATGCACTCGCCTTGAAAGCGAGAGACGGCTAACACCGTCCGGGGGTTCAAATCCCTCCGCCACCGCTCACTTGCTTCATTGCGATTGGGTCAGGCGTCGGGCTTCGCTGAAGTCATAGGGCCCCGACTCGGGGTCCCGCACACTGTGCCGGAAAACGCGACCAGAGTGCCGTAGCCGTAGCCCTTTTCGGCAATTACTTGTCGATGGCGAGTGTGTACCGCACAGCCTGATCAACATCATCATGCCCGCCGGCCGGCCCGTGCTGCGAACGCGTCGAGTGCGGCCAACACCTCGGGTGAACGCCACACCCGATTGCGGGAGCCGCTGGTGGTCTCGACAAGTATCCCGGCCTCAGCGAGCGGGTTGAGGTAGCGGTGCGCGTTGGTCGACTCGATACCCAACTCTTGCGCGAGCAGCGCTGCGCTCACGACAGGGCGTCGGGTCAACAGGTCGGCGACCTTCCATACCGCGGAGTCCGATCGGGCGGTGATCCTGTCGTTCCAGCTGGCGCGGATCGACTCCAGGTCGGCGACCAGCTCCCGCCCGTTGGCTATCGACCGGACACTGGCCTCCGAGAACCGCTCGACGATCGGGACGGCATCGCCGTCGCGGTACGCGGTAAGCGCGGCGAAGTAGGCATCGGTCTGGGCCAGCAGCCCGGCCGATATCGGAACCGTCACCCGGCGAGTCAGCCCTTTGTGGCGCAGCATCGCCTGCACGAGGGCTCGGCCCGTGCGCCCGTTGCCATCTGTGAAGGGGTGGATGGTCTCGAATTGCGCATGGGCAACGGCGATTTGCGGCAAAGCCGGAACGTCACCCCGTTGCGCAAAGGCGATCAGGTCGTCAATCGCGCCGGGGACCAGCTCGTGACGTGGTCCTACAAAAGTCGCACCGATAGGAGTGGAGCCGCCGCCGATCCACACCGGTTCAGTACGAAACTCACCTGCAGTGTGCTGCGGGTCTCCTGCCATCAGCGTCGCATGCATCGCCAGGATCGCATCGGCATCGATAGCCTCGGACAGTGCAATCGCCGCCGTCATCGCCCTCGTGTTGGCGACGACCAGTTCCGCGTTGCGTTTACTGCGGCCGCCGGGCAGTTCGGCTTCGGCGATAGCGCGCGCCGAGGCGGTCAGGTTCTCGATCTGCGAACTGGCGGCAGATTCCGATCGCAGCAGCACCGCGGCGAACGGCGCGATTTCGCCTCCGAGTTCAGCGTCGAACCTCGTTATCTCCCGGCTGGCGGCTTCGGCATCCGCGAGGACCGCCGGTGGCAGTTCCAGGGCAAGGTCCGCAATGGCGGCCGGCAGCGCCGGGTGGTAGGTGCCGTACTTCGGGCGCGTAGAACTTGCATACCGCGAGACGTGCGGTTCCCAGCGCACGCTTTCCCAGGTGACCGGAGTAAGTGAAGTCACCGATCCAGTATAACTTCACGTAGACAACTAAGTGAAGTTAGGAACGTCGCTTGACTTCACTCAGCGAGGCTGGCCATTTCGCTTGACTCCCGGCCTCACCTCAGTTTCGAGCTGGTCACTGCGGCATCGATAGCCTCGACCAGGCGGGCATCGACCCCCCATGGCTGGTCCACGCCGACACGCGAGTCGAGATCCCATAGGACACATCTCTCGCCCGGCATCGCGACCATCGACCACGCGATCACGGTTCTGCGGATCTGCTCGTCTGGCGGGTCGACAGGAGCGTTCGGCGGCGCACCACCTTCGGGGTGGTGATGTAGGAAACGGCCGTATGCGTCCGCGCAGAACGCCGAATACCTTACGGTGCAAAGGCGCTGGGCGGCGGGAACCGCGGGAGCAGTGGGCCTCGGCTACACCGACTCGAGTGGCGGCTGGGACGGCGGCGGCTGCGGTGGTGGTGGCGGCTGCGGCGGCGGCGGTTGTGGCGGCGGCGGAGCCTGAGGTATCGCGTCAGCCAATACCCGCACGCCCGAATAGATCTGTGTCTCAGTGAGGTTCGCGTATCCCAGGAGCAGACCCGGCGGGGCGGACGACGGATCGGCATAACACGGGGCGAGCGGCTCGACCCGCACCCGCCGCTTCTCGGCACGCCGGACCAGCTCCTCGATCGGGAACCCGTCGGGAAAGCGCACGGTCAGGTGAACGCCGGCCGCGGCCCCAAGCACGGTCGCTTGCGGCATGTGCCGGCCCAGTGCCCCCAGCAGGGCATTGCGTCGGGTCAGGTATCGGCGACGCATCTGGCGCAGATGCCTGTCGTATCCTCCCGATCGCAGCAGCTGCGCGAACGCCAACTGGTCCATCACCGAACTTCCGGTGTCCGCAAGACCTTTGGCCAGTTTGACCGCGCCAACGAGATGTGCGGGCAGCACCATCCAGCCGATGCGAAGACCGGGCGCCAGGGTCTTGCTCGTCGAGCCGACGTAGACGACGCGGTCGGGCGCGATTCCCTGCAGCGCGCCGACGGGTGCACGGTCGTAGCGGTATTCAGCGTCGTAGTCGTCCTCGATGACCAGATGGCCGGCTCGGGCCCAGTCCATCAGCTCGGTGCGCCGCGCGGCCGACAGCACGACCCCGGTCGGGGACTGGTGCGCGGGGGTGGTGAGCACTGCATCGGCACCGCTGTCGGTCAGCGCGCCGACATCGAGCCCGTCCTCGTCCACCGGAACTGGTACGGGCTCAATCCCGTTGTTCCGCAGCACCATCCGGTGCAACCAGAAGCCCGGATCCTCCATGGCCAGCGAGGATGTCGGCAGTGACCGGGCGAGCAACGCGATGGCCTGTGTCGCTCCGGAGCACAGCACAATGTGTTGCGGTTCGGCGAGCACACCGCGCACGCGACGCAGATAGTCGGCCAGAGCGACGCGCGTGGTGAACAGACCCTGGGGCGCCACGTAACCGAGCGCATCCGGCCCGATATCGGCCAGGCCCTGCTTCAACGCCCGCAGCCAGGCGTCGCGCGGGAAACTCCGCAGATCCGGTGACCCCGGCAGGAAGTCGACGTCGTAGCGAGCGGCCGGCCCCGTCTCGCGCCGGGAGGGCCGGTCGACGGTGTCGACCGTGGCGACCACCGTGCCCGACCCGTGCTTGCTGAGCAGGAACCCTTCGGCAACGAGCTGACTGTAGGCATCGACCACGAGCCGACGGGACACTGCCAGGTCGGCGGCGAGCAGGCGACTGGACGGCAGGCGAGTTCCCGGTGTGAGGCGGCCCGTTCTGATGGCCTCCCGCAGCCCGTCGGCCAGTTGGCGGTGCAGCGGATCGGTGGCGTCGCGGTCGAGTTCCAGCAGCAGTTCAGGACCGGAACTGGTACCCGATTTCGCTGTCAAAGTGGTGCCTATCTTGAGGCCAGTATCGAACTAGCGTGACCGTATGACATCGACACCGACGCGCACAAGGGCCGGGTTCGTCGAGGTGACGCTCATCGTGTTCGGGCTCTACGCCTTGGCCGTGGGACTGTTCATGATGTTCGCCCCCGGCGCGTTCTTCGACACCCTCGGCACCTTCGGCACGCGCAACGACCACTACATCTTCGACACAGCCACCTTCGAGATTCCGCAGGGGCTCATGCTGCTCGCCGCCGTACGGTGGCCGCGGTGGCGCACTCCGGCGCTGGCATTCGCGACGTTGCACTGGGCGCTGCACTCGCTCAGCCACATCATCGATCCGCACCACGGCGCGGGTGACTGGATCGGGTGGTTGGAGGCGGGAGGCTTGGTGTTGACCACCGTGATACTGGGGATCGCGTTGCGCGCCAGCGTCATTGCCGATCGGAGGCCGTGATGCGGGTCCTGGTTGCCGGCGCGACCAGCGTGCCCGGCCTTCCGCTGCTGCGTGAGCTCAATGCCCGCGGCCACGAGGTCATCGGGCTGACGCGCTCACCGAACAAGACCGGCGCGATCGGCGCTGCGGGCGCCAAGCCCGTTGTTGCCGACGTGTTCGACATCGACGATATCGACAAGGCGGTCGCCGATATCGGTCCTGAGATGGTGGTGTCGCTGCTGACCACGCTGCCGAAGCGGGGACCCATGCGGGTCAGGGACTTCGAGCCCGCGAGAAAGTTGTGGGGGACCGGTGCGCCGAACCTGCTGGCCGCGGCTCAGCGTGCCGGTGTCCGCCGCGTCGTTGCCGAATCGGTGATGTTCGCGTACGGCTATCCGACCACCGGCCCGGCGCTGATGGACGAGAGTGACCCCTATCCCGGTCCGGCTCCGATTGGTGGGGAGGCGATGCTGGCGGCCCTGCGGGGGATGGAGCAGAAGGTCCTGACCTCCGGGGAACACAGTGACACAGAAGGAATCGTGTTGCGCTACGGCGCTTTCTACGGACCGGGTGTGCCGCACGACGAGTTGTTCACTCGGATGGCGAGATGGCGGCTGGCCTTGGACATGGGTGGTGGCGGCATCGTGTCCTGGATCCACATCGACGACGTCGCGAAGGCCACGGCGGCCGCGCTCGACCGCGGACGGGGCGGTCAGATCTACAACGTCGTCGACGACCGGCCGCAGTCCTTCAACGGCTACATCCGCGAGTTGGGCGACAAGCTCGGGCGGCCTCGACAGCTACGCGTTCCGCGTGCGGTGGTCAAGCTCGCCGCACCCTACGGTGTCACCGCGTTCGGCGACACCTGGCTTCCGCTGTCGAATGCCAAGGCCAAGGACGAACTCGGTTGGACGCCCGTGCCCAGGGGCTGACGTCCCAGACCTGCTCACATGTAGCCGAGCGCGGCGTTCTCGGCCCGGATGCGGACGGTGAGCATCAGCGCGTTGGCCACGGTGAAGACCATCGCGGTCAGCCACGCCGAATGGACCAGAGGTAGGGCCGCCACCTCGATGACCACCGCCGTGTAGTTCGGGTGGTGCAGCCACCGATAGGGACCGCGGTGCACGAGGGGTGCTCCCGGGATCACGATGAGCCGGGGGTTCCACCGTTTACCCAAAGTCGCCACGCACCACCAACGCAACGCCGTGCTCGCGCACACGACGGCCACCATCGCCCAGCCGAGTGCCGGAATGAACGGTCTGTGCAGCGCCGCTACCTCGACGGCGCACGACACCAGAAGCAGCGTGTGCATGGACACCATCACTGGATAGTGGCCCTGCCCGAACTCCCTGCCGCCGTTGGCAAGAGACCATCGCGTGTTACGTCGCGACACCGCCAGTTCGACCAGCCGCTCGAGGCCGATCGCGACGATGAACAAGTAGTACGCCATATCCGTTCTCACCAATTCAGCAGCAGCATCTCGAAGCTGAACCCTGGACCCATGGCGAGTAACACGCCGAACGATCCCGGGCCGGGCGGTGAGGCCAGTGTGCGGTGCAGCACGTCGAGTACCGATGCGGATGAGAAGTTTCCGTTGTCCCGCATCGAATTGCGGCTGTGGATGTTTGCCTCGGGCGGCAATCGCAGTGCAGTGTCGATCGCGTCGAGCACCTTGGGCCCGCCGGGGTGACAGACCCATGTGGAGATGTCCGCCACCGTCAACCCGTGGTCGCCGAGGAACGCGGTGACTTCTTCTTCCAGATAGTTCGCGGCCATGTGCGGAACCTCGCGAGACATCACCAGCCCGAAACCATTCGAGGTGACGTTCCACCCCATCACGTCGAGCGTGTCCGGGAAGAGTCGGCTCCTGGTCGCGAGCACCGCGGGCGCGTTCGCGATCGTCGGCGGAACCCGGTCGGCGCCCGAGACCACCACTGCGGCCGCACCGTCACCGAACAAGCAGGCGCCGATCAACGCTGGAATCGACGTGTCGTTGCGCTGCAAGGTAAGTGAGCACAGTTCCACCGAAAGCAGGACCGCGACGTCAGAGCGAAAGCCGGTCAGGTAATCGTGTACGCGTGACATCCCGGCTGCGCCTGCGACACAACCCAGACCGAACAGGGGGATGCGTTTGACGTCAGGCCGCAGCCCGATCCGAGAGGCCACTCGCGCGTCGATCGTGGGCACTGCGACTCCCGTGCTCGATACGAACACGATGGCGTCGACGTCCTGTGCGGTGACGTGAGCCGCCTCGAGCGCGGACCGCACGGCCCGTTCCCCGAGGTCGACGGCCACCTCGATGTAGGCGTCGTTCGCCTCTGTGAAGCCCGACAATTCCGGGTAGCGGGACAACGGAAGCGAGAGACTGCGACTTTGCACGCCACTCGTCGCAGCGAAGCGGACGAATTCCGGTCCGCCAACGCTGGTGAGCATCGCCGCGACGTCGGCCTGCCCGTAGCGATTCGAGGTGAATGCCACGGCTGTGCCCCCGATACGGGGTGCACCGATTCGTTGAAGCGCGTCGCGATCAAACGACGCCAAGTGAGTTGTATCTGTCATGTCGTGCAGAACGCCGCCGCAGCCAGGAACGGTACCCAAGGTGACGCATAGCACAGCAGATTCGTTGAAATCCGTTGTGACCGAAGGGATTCGGTACTACCCATTCCTGTCGGTAAGCCGGGAATCCGGTGGGAATACGCTGGGAATCAACCCTATTCGCCGGTGAACTTGGGCGGTCGCTTCTCGAACATCGCGGTCACCGCTTCGCCCAGATCCTTCGACGGCAGGAACGCCGAATTCCACGCGGCCACATAGCGCAAGCTCTCGGAAACCCGGGCGATGCGCTGCTGGTCGAGCACGTCCTTGATGCCGTGCACCGTCAGTGGCGGGTTGGCGGCGATCTCGGCGGCGGTCGCGTGCGCGGCGGCCAGTGCGGCCTCGGCGTCGTCGTACACGTCGTTGACCAGACCGATCTTCTCGGCGCGGGCGGCATCGATGTCCTTGCCCGTCAGCGTCAGCTCGCGCAGGTGCCCGTCCGACAGGATCAGCGGCAGTCGGGCCAGCGAGCCCACGTCGGCGACGATCGCCAGCTTCACCTCGCGGACGGAGAACTTCGCGTCGGCGCTGGCGTAGCGGATGTCCACCGCGCTGATCAGATCCACGCCGCCGCCGATGCACCAGCCGTGCACCGAGGCGATGGTGGGGGTGCGGCAGTCGGCGACCGCGTTGATCGCGCCTTGCATCTTGGTCAGGGTGCGGTGGAACTCGAGGCGGGCCTTCGCGCCGGCATCGAGGCCGGGCATGCTGCCGCCCATCGCCGCGAGGTCGAGTCCGTAGCTGAAGTTCTTGCCCGAACCGGTCAGCACGATGGCGCGCACCTCTGGGTCGGCGTCGAGCGTGCCGAACACGTCGGGCATCTCGGCCCAGAACGCCGGGCCCATGGCGTTGCCCTTGCCGGGTCCGCTCAGCGTCACCCGCGCGACGTGGTCGGAGATGTCAACAGTGACGGATTCGTAGGTCTCGCCCATGGGCAAGACGCTAGTTGGTCACGACACCGCTCACGGCGGCGGCTTGCCCAGGAGCACCTCGTTGACGGTGGCGCTGGGCAGGAACTGGCAGGCGGCGTCGACGAGCATCTGGCCGATGCCCTCTCCGTCGGGCCCGAGCGGGTTGCCCTCCTGGTTGAGGATCTCGCGGATCACGGCGACCTGGGTCGGCTCGTCGAGCCCGTTGTACTCCGAGCACTGCATGGACAAGGCGTTCGGCGGCGCGGGAACGACCGGGACGTCGGTGTTGCGCGTGGGCAGCGGGATGTCGGGAAGTCCGATGTCGGGCAGCCCGGGAATCGACGGCGACGTCGGCCGTGCCGGTGAGGTGGTCAACGGCGGCCCCGGCTCGGTCGTCATCGCGACGGATCCCTCGGTGGTGCGCGAGCATCCCGCCGCGACACCGGCGAAGACCAGTACCGCCGCCGCCACTCGCACGTGCGTCCTCATCTCGGCAACGATAACGCCCGTCGGCGACGTAGCGTGGCGTCATGCCCGACGACTTGCGCGCAGGACCCGATTCACCGCCGACCGACGAACTGCGAAGTGCGGAGAAATCCTTCGCTGTCCTGCAGCATGTGCTGCACGGCATCGCGGCCGACGATCTGCACAAGCAGACACCGTGTCGGGAGTTCGACGTGGCGGGGCTGACTGACCACCTGCTCCACTCGATCACGACGCTCGGTGCGATGGCGGGTGCGCAGTTCGGGGAGCGCGACCAGGATGCGCCGATCGAGCAGCAGGTGGTGTTCGCGGCGCGGGCAGCGCTGGACGCCTGGCGGCGCCGCGGGTTGGACGGCACCGTGGAGTTCGGTGGGAACGAGGTGCCTGCCCGGGTGATGGTCGGCATCCTGTCGCTCGAGTTCCTGGTGCACGCGTGGGACTACGCCGCCGCTGTCGGCCGCGAGGTCAACGCTCCCGAATCGCTGTCCGACTACGTGCTGGGACTGGCCCGCAAGATCATCACGCCGGACGGCCGGGTGAACGCCGGCTTCGATGACGCGATCGACGTCGCCGACGACGCGGATGCGCTGACGCGGTTGCTCGCCTACACCGGTCGGCGGGCCTAGGACTTCGCGAGGCTTAGCCACTTCGCGAGGCGTAGCCACTTCGCGAGGCGTAGCCACTTCGCGAGGCGTAGCCACTTCGCGAGGCGTACACCAGGGTCGTGGATCGCCCATCCTGGCGACCCTGGTGTTGATCTCGCGAGCGCTACAGCCGTTCGAGGTAGAAGTAGAGGTGACGGGTGCCGTCCAGCGCGCCCTTGCCGTTCATGATGCCGACGACGGCGTTCTCGTCGACGACCTTGAAGTGGTCGTGTACCGGCGCGCCGTCGTAGACCATCGACGCCGTCACCTCGCCGCGGAACTCCTCCATCCAGAGGCTGGCCTCACCCTTCATCGCCTCGGTGTTGGAGAACTTGTTGCCGTCGGCGTCCAGGCACACCAGGGGCTTCGCGTCGGTCGGCGATACGAACGTCTTTCCGAACCAGTTGAGGCGTTCCATGAACCCGTTGGCCTTGTGGCCGGTGTGGAATTCGCCACCCTTCCACTCACCGATCATGAAGTCGACGGTGGCCGGCTGCAGAGTGGACCAGAAGTCGTCGAGTTCGGCGTCGGAGATGGTGCCGGTGCGCTCCTTGAGTTCGGTGAAGATCTCGCGGGCGTCGCTCATGTCTGTCCTATCCATCGGCGGGCGAACTCGAGAAACGCGTCGTTCTCGTGCGTTGCGGCGACGGTGACGCGTACTCCGTCGTCGCCGTAGGGCCGCACGATGATGCGGTTGTCCGCCGAGGCCTCGGCGAACTGCTGGGCCCGCCCGGGCAAGGGGAGCCAGACGAAGTTGGCCTGCGAGTCGGGCACGGTGTAGCCGGCGGCGCGCAGTTCGGCGGTGACCCGGGTCCGTTCGGCGACGACGGAGTCGGTGTGCGCGAGCAGTTCGTCGGCGGCGTCCAGCGACGCGATCGCGGCGGCCTGCGACACGCTGGTCGCGGTGAACGGCACGTACACCTTCCCGATCGCGGTGATCAGATCCGGATCGCCCACCGCGTAGCCGACCCGCAGACCTGCCAGCCCGTAGGCCTTCGAAAACGTCCGCAGCACAACGAGGTTGGGATGGGCGCGGACCAGCCCCAGGCTGTCGGGAACCATCGGCTCGCGAATGTACTCAACGTAGGCCTCGTCGAGCGCGATCGCGATGTGCGGCGGCACCGCGGCGACGAAGCGGGCGAGCGCGTCGGGTGCGACGACGGTGCCCGTCGGGTTGTTCGGATTGCACACGAAGATCAGCCGGGTGCGGTCGGTGATCGCGGCCAGCATGGCGTCGAGGTCGTGCGTGTGGTCGGTCAGCGGCACCGGCACGGGCGTGGCCCCCGCTGTTCGCACCTGTAGGGGGTAGATCTCGAAGCTGCGCCAACCGAACAGCACCTCGTCGCCGACTGTCGAGGTGATCTGGATCAGCTGCTGGCACAGGCTGACCGACCCGCAACCCACCGAGATGTGCTCGGGGGCGAAGTTGACGTGCTTGGCGAGTCGCTCGCGAAGCTCGACGTAGCCGTTGTCCGGGTAGCGGTTGATGGTGCCGACGGCGTTCTCGATCGCGGCCCGCACGCTCGGTAGCGGGGGATGCACCGTCTCGTTGCTGGCGATTTTGATGGCGCCGGGAACCGTCCTGCCGGGTGTGTAAGCGGGCAGATCAGCCAGTTCGGGGCGCAGCCGGACGGTCACCGCACCAGTTTATGGGTCGGCCGAATGCGCTTTGCCTCGCGCGGTGGCCCATGTGTACGCTGTCGGATCGGCGGTAATCGTCAGGAGGCGTGCCAGAGCGGCCGAATGGGGCTCACTGCTAATGAGTTGTCGCCCTCAAAGGCGACCGGAGGTTCAAATCCTCTCGCCTCCGCCACGGTTGACAGCGTCAGCCGACAACTGAAGATCGACCATGCGCCCGTAGCTCAACGGATAGAGCATCTGACTACGGATCAGAAGGTTGGGAGTTCGAGTCTCTCCGGGCGCGCTCTCTTGCCGATAAGCGTCGGCCAGGCGGGTATCCAATGCGTCATGGCCACCGACGACGAAGCGAATCAAGCCGAGCGCCGCGCCGCGGCAGCCCGTGAGCGCGCGGCGCACGCCGGGCTGTCCGCAGCGGCGAGCTTCGAGCGATCCGCGAAGATGCACGACGAAGTCGCCGAGGTGCAGCAAGAGGGTATCCGCCGCGGCATTCCCGCCCCCGAAGTGAACGAGGAGTCATCGACCCGCCATCGTAAGGCCGCCGAGGAGGACTGCTTCCTGGCGCAGCGCAAGCGCGACGAATCCGAGAGTGACCTGACACCGGAGCCGGGGGCATGATCCACGGCGGCACCCGCTTTGGCTAGATTGGGAACAGTGCGGCTGTTGTTGATCGCCGATACTCACGTTCCCAAACGCGCCAAGGACCTGCCCGCACGGGTTTGGGACGAAGTGACGAAGGCAGACGTGGTGGTGCACGCCGGCGACTGGGTGGAGTCGACGTTGCTCGACGCGCTGGAGGCAGGCGCCAAGCGGCTCGTCGCGTGCTGGGGCAACAACGACGGCGCTGAACTGCGGCGCCGGCTGCCCGAACGAGCCGATGTGACACTCGGCGGGCTGCGCTTCACCGTCGTCCACGAGACCGGTGCGGCGACCGGCCGCGAGGCACGCATGGCCAAGGCCTACCCCGACACCGACGTGCTGGTATTCGGCCACAGCCACATCCCGTGGGACACGACGACGAAAACCGGTCTGCGGCTTCTGAACCCGGGCTCGCCGACCGACCGGCGACGCCAGCCCCACTGCACCTACATGACGGCCACCGTGCGCAACGGCACGCTCTCCAACGTCATCCTGCACGCACTGGACCGCCATGCGTGACCGGCCGGCGCGGGTCGCCGACGTCCACGAGATCGCCGCGTCGATGCCGCACGTCAAACGCATCGAGGGGCCCAAAGGCAACCCGATCTACCAAGTCGGCGGCAAGTCGTTCGTGTTCTTCCGCACTCCTCAGCCCGACGCCGAGGATCCGGCGACCGGCGAGCGCTACGCCGACGTGATCATGATCTGGGTGGAATCGGAGATGGACAAGGCCGCGCTCGTCCAGGATCCCGACTCGCCGTTCTTCACGACCGACCGCTTCGAGGGCCATCCCTCGGTCCTGGTGCGCGCCAGCCGGTTACGGGAGATCGGCAAGGTCGAGCTGACCGAGCTCGTCCAGGACGCGTGGCTCTCGCGCGCATCGAAACGCCGGGCCGATCGGTGGCTGGCCGAACACCAGGGCTGACTGACCGCGCGACTACTTCGGCGGAACGTTGGCGTGCTCGGCGCCGCAGATGAACACGGCCATCCGGGCCGGCGCGTCGCCGGGGTTCTTCCAGCGGTGCCGCGTTCCGTTCTGCACGACGGTGTCACCCGGTTGCAGGGTCACTTCGGCTCCGTCGTCGAGTTCGAGCACGACGGTGCCCTCGAGCACCACCTCGAAGTCGACGGTGTCCGTGGTGTGCATACCCGGGTCCGTGTAGTCCATGTAGCCGAGCATCCCCGGCAGCTTCTCCTCCATCTCGGCCATCGCCTCGTCGATGTCGAGGGCATCCGGGGCCTGGGTGCCGTGTGACGGCGGTAGCGTCAGTATCGCGAAGCGGAAACCCCCGATCGGCGGAAAGTAGTTGTGCCACTGCGGCATCGCACCGTCATCGGGAAAGCGGACCGTCTGGTCGCTGCCCCACAGCAGGTGATTCTCGAAGCCCGGCATCAGCATGGTCTGAATCGGTGCGACGCTCTGGTCGCTGACGAAGACGGACTTGCCGGACGAATCGTGACCGGTCACCACTCGGCGTACTTGCATGGGGTCAGTGAACCAGCCCCGCGCCAACCTCGGGATGAATATCGTGTCGCCATGCAGCAGAAACCCCCCACCGCCGTCATCGAGTCCGCACACCGCGAGCACCTGACCGCGCTGCCGTTCGACGACACCGCGGACTTCCACAACGCCGACCGCGGCTTCATCGCGGCGCTGTCGCCCTGTGTGATCAAGGCGGCCGACGGCAGGGTGGTCTGGGACAACGACACCTACTCGTTCCTGGATGCCGACGCCCCGCCGTCGGTGCATCCCAGCTTGTGGCGACAGAGCCGGCTGTGCGCCAAACAGGGCCTCTACGAAGTGGTCGAGGGCATCTACCAGGTGCGGGGGTTCGACCTGTCCAACATCACCTTCGTCGAGGGTGACACCGGCGTCATCGTCATCGACCCGTTGATCTCCACGGAGACCGCCGCGGCGGCGCTGGCGCTGTACCGCGAACACCGGGGGAACCGCGCGGTGAGCGCCGTCATCTATACCCACAGCCACGTCGACCATTTCGGTGGCGTCCTGGGGGTCACCTCGCAGGACGACGTGGACGCGGGCCGGGTCCTGGTCATCGCGCCCGAACACTTCACCGAACACGCCGTTCAGGAGAACGTGTACGCGGGCACCGCGATGGGCCGCCGGGCGAGCTACATGTACGGCGCGCTGTTGGCGCGCGGACCCCAGGGACAGGTGGGATGCGGGCTGGGACAGGTGACCTCGACGGGTGAAGTGGCGCTGATCGTTCCGACGGTCGACATCCGGTCGACCGGCGAGACACATACGGTCGACGGTGTCGAGATCGAGTTCCAGATGGCTCCGGGCACCGAGGCGCCCGCCGAGATGCACTTCTACTTCCCGAAGTTCCGCGCGCTGTGCATGGCCGAGAACGCCACCCACAACCTGCACAACCTGCTGACGCTGCGGGGCGCGCTGGTGCGTGACCCGCACGGGTGGGCCGGCTACCTGACGGAGGCGATCGACACGTTCGCCGACCGCACCGACGTCGTGTTCGCCTCACATCACTGGCCCACCTGGGGCAGGGACCAGATCGTCGAATACCTGTCGCTGCAACGCGATCTGTACGCGTACCTACACGACCAGACGCTTCGCCAACTGAATCAGGGATTCACCGGTATCGAGATCGCCGAGGATTTCACGCTTCCGCCTGCGTTGCAGAAGGCATGGCACGCGCACGGCTACTACGGCTCGGTCAGCCACAACGTCAAGGCGGTATATCAGCGCTACATGGGGTGGTTCGACGGCAACCCGGGACGGCTGTGGGCGCATCCACCGGAAGCCGCGGGCCCCCGCTACGTCGAGGCGATGGGTGGCCTGGACCGCGTGGTCGAGATAGCGCGCGAAGCCTTCGAACAAGGTGACTACCGTTGGGCGGCAACGCTTCTGGACCATGTGATGTTCACCGACGAACACCACGACGCCGCCCGCGAACTCTACGCCGATACCCTCGAACAGCTGGCCTACGGTGCGGAGAACGCGGTGTGGCGCAACTTCTTTCTCTCCGGAGCGACCGAACTTCGCGACGGCAACTTCGGCACCCCCACCCAGACCGCGTCGACGTCGATGGTGATGCAGCTGGCCCCCGAGCAGATCTTCGACGCGTTTGCGATCAGCGTGAACGGCCCGCGCGCATGGGATCTGGACATCGCCGTCGACGTCACCTTCGGCGACACCGGCACCAATTACCGGTTGACGCTGCGCAACGGCGTTCTGGTGCACCGCAGAGTGGCCGCCGACGAGGCGTCGGCTCAGGCGACCGTCAACGTGGCCAGCAAGATGCGCCTGCTCGCGCTCGCCGCGGGCGACGACCGCTCACCCGGGCTCGACATCTCCGGCGACTCCCGTGCGCTGCAGTCGCTGATCGGTGTGCTGGACCGCCCGGACCCGGCGTTCAACATCGTCACACCGTAGCGATTTCGGTGTCCAAACAGCCCGCTCACCGACGGTTGCAACACCGAACTCGCAAGAAGGTCAGGGCATGCCGCCGTCGACGCGGATGATCGAACCCGACGTGTAGCTTGACGCGTCGGACATCAAATACAGTGCGGCACCGATGATCTCGGGCGGCTCGCCAAGGCGCTGCAACGCGAAGTGCTGCGCGCCCTTCTGCGTCGCCGGGATGTCCCAGGCCTTGCTGATGTCGGTGAGGAACGGGCCCGGCATCAGCGTGTTCACCCGCACCGTCGGGCCGTAGGCCAGCGCCAGCCCCTCGGTCAGCGCGTTGAGCCCCGCCTTGGCCGCCGAGTAGGGGAGCTGCTCGGGGCGGGGCCGACGCGAACCGCTCGAGCTCACGTTGACGATCGAGCCGCCGCCGTCGGCGACCATGCGCTCACCGACCAGCGCGGACAACCGGAACGGGCCCTTGAGGTTCAGGTTGATCACCGAATCGAAGAGCTTCTCGGTGACGGAGGGCAGCGACTCGTACAGCGGCGACATCCCGGCGTTGTTGACCAGCACGTCGACCTTGCCGAACCGCTCGTAGGCGGCATCGACCAGCCCGTCGAGCTCATCCCAGCGCCCCACATGCACCTGGTAGGGCAGTGCGGCGCGGCCGGTCGCGGCGGTGATCTCCTCGGCGGTCGCCACACACGAGTCGTATTTGCGGCTGGCGATCACGACGTCCGCGCCGCACCTTGCGGCGGCCATCGCCATCTCCTTACCCAATCCGCGGCTACCGCCGGTGACCAGCACGACGCGGTCGGAAAGATCGAACAACTCGGCTGCGAAATCCCTGTCGGTACCCATGGCCATATGGTGGCACGGTGCAGTTGCTCATCATTCGACACGCTCTGCCCCTGCGCAGCGAGCCGGGGCAGGGCTCCGATCCCGACCTCTCCGAGGAGGGCATCGAACAGGCCAAACGCCTGCCCGACGCGCTGGCGCGGTTCCCCATCTCGCGGTTGGTCAGCAGCCCGCAGAAGCGCGCGATCCAGACCGCCGAGCCGGTCGCGGAAGCGCTTGGGCTGTCGATCGACATCGACGACCGGCTGGCCGAATACGACCGCGACCTCTCGCACTACACGCCGGTCGAGGAGATCTCCGAAGAGGACATGCGCCGCCTCGCCAACGGTGAGCTGCCCAGCGGCGTCGATCAGTCGGCGTTCATCGCCCGGGTGAAGGCCGGGGTCGACGACATCGTCAGGGCCGCTGAGCGGGAGGACACCGTGGCGTTGTTCAGCCACGGCGGCGTGATCAACGCCGTGGTCCACGACGTCATGGGCACCGAGCGGCTGCTGTGCGTGCAGGTCGACTACGCCGGTATCACCCGGTTGTTGTGGTCGTCGTCGCGCGAGGCGTTCTTCGTGGCGGGCGTCAACTCCACCGAGCACGTATGGGACCTGCTGCCCAGAAATCAGCAGTGGTAGACATTTGCGAATGACCGTTTCACCCGAAGGGCTCGACCTCGACGCCCTTGACCGTCATCTGGGTTCGGAGGGTATCGCCCGCTCCGGTGACCTGCGCGCCGAGTTGATCTCGGGGGGGACGATCCAACCTGACGTTCCTGGTGTGCGACGACCAATCGAAGTGGGTGCTGCGCAGGCCCCCGCTGCACGGTTTGACGCCGTCGGCGCACGACATGGCCCGCGAATACAAGGTGATCTCCGCGCTGCAGAACACCGTCGTGCCAGTCCCGCGCGCGGTGACCATGCGCAACGACGACTCGGTGCTCGGCGCACCGTTCCAGATGGTCGAGTACGTCGAGGGGCGCGTGATCCGCCACGCATCCGAGCTCGAGGCCCTCGGCGACAAGGCCGACATCGACGCCTGTGTCGACGCGTTGATCAAGGTGCTCGCCGACCTGCACGCCCTGGACCCCGAGGAGGTCGGCCTCGGCGACTTCGGCAAGCCCACCGGATACCTCGAGCGCCAGGTGAAGCGCTGGGGCGGCCAGTGGGAGTTGGTGCGCCGAGACCGCAACGGTGACGGGGACGAACGCGATGCCGACGTCAAGCGGCTGCACACCGCATTGGGAGAGGCGATCCCGCCGCAGAGCCGCAGCGCGATCGTGCACGGCGACTACCGCATCGACAACACCATGCTCGACGCGACCGACGGCACCAAGGTGCTCGCGGTGCTGGACTGGGAGATGTCCACCCTGGGCGATCCCATCAGCGACGCCGCGCTGATGTGCGTGTACCGACACCCGATGTTCAACCTGGTGCATGCCGATGCCGCGTGGGCGTCGCCGCTGATACCGCCGGCAGACCAACTCGCGCAACGGTATTCGGTGGCCTCGGGCCAGCCGCTGGACCACTGGGAGTTCTACATGGGGCTGGCGTACTTCAAGCTCGCCATCATCGCGGCGGGCATCGCCTACCGCGGCCGGGTGGGCGGTGCGCCGTCGGACTTCGTCACGATGGTCGACGACGCGGTCGCCCCGTTGATCGACGCCGGACTCTCCTCGCTGGGGTAGCGAACTACCGAAGCGCGGCCTTGTAGTTCTTCTTGGCGGCGCGGCGTAGTTGGACCATGCGCGCTGCGCCCGCCAGCGCCGTGATCAGGCCGCCGCATACCGCTGCGAACAGGATCGCCACACCGCGCGGCATGAACCAGTGCCAACCGAGGAAGGCGAACTCGGTCGACTCGGTGTTCTGCGCGATGAATATCAGCAGCAGGATCAGGATGAGGAAACCCGCGATCACCGCCGACCACAGCGCCGCCGCGCGGGTGAAATGGACCTTCTTCACCGACGGTGATGTGCGGTCGGCCATCTCACCGTCCGTCGGCGGAACCGGCGGCCCCGGGTTGGGCGGGCCGTAGGGTTCCGGCTCGTTCGGCGCTGACGCCCCATACGGATCGGTGCTCATGGTTCCAAGTTTGCCCTTTCCGGTCCCTGACAAACGGCATTTGACGTGGCCCGTCGAATCACCGGCGTGACAAACCGCGCGGAGCTGCGGCGATGTCGATACTGTCGGATCCATGACCTCGATGCCGCGACGCCGGCGCGTGCTGTTCGTCGTGGTGGTGACGGTTCTCGCGGTCCTGATGGGCACGGCTTGCGGAAGCTCGAACCCCCTCGGCGGCGGCGAGATCTCCGGTGACCTCAAGACGATCGCGGTCGGGTCCGCCGACTTCACCGAGTCCAAGATCATCGGCGAGATCTACGCCCAGGCGCTGGAAGCCAACGGCTTCACGGTGCGCCGCCAGTTCGGGATCGGCAGCCGTGAGACCTATATCCCCGCCGTGCAGGACCACTCGATCGACCTCATCCCCGAGTACACGGGCAACCTGCTGCAGTACTTCGACGAGGACACCACCGCCACGACCCCCGACGCGGTCCTGCTCGCGCTGCTCAAGGTGCTGCCCGGGGACCTGTCGATCCTGTATCCGTCTCCGGCGGAGGACAAGGACACCCTCGCGGTGACCGAGGCGACCGCGCGGAAATGGAACCTGAAAACCATCGGCGATCTCGCCAAGCACTCCGCGGAAGTGAAAGTCGGTGCGCCATCAGAGTTTCAGACCCGCGTCACCGGCCTGGTGGGCCTCAAGGAACGGTATGGCCTCGACATCGCGCCGGCGAATTTCGTTGCCATCAGCGACGGCGGCGGCCCGGCGACGGTGCAGGCGCTCAACAGCGGGGCGATCACCGCCGCCAACATCTTCAGCACCTCGCCGGCGATCGAACAGAGCAACCTCGTCGTGCTCGAGGATCCCGAGAACGTGTTCCTGGCCGCCAATGTCGTGCCGCTGGTCGCCTCGCAGAAGATGTCGAACGAACTCAAGACGGTGCTCGACGCGGTCAGCGCGAAGCTCACCACCGAGGCCCTGATCGAGCTCAACACCTCGGTCGAGGGAAACCGCGGTATCGACCCCGACGAAGCGGCGCAGAAGTGGATCACGGACAACGGATTCGACGAACCGGTGCAAACACGATGAGCGCTTGCGCGAAGAGCAGACAAACACGATGAGCGCTCGCGCGAAGAGCGGACGATCATGATCAGTTTCTCGAACGTCACCAAGCGGTATCCCGACGGCACCGTCGCGGTCGACGACCTCACCCTCGAGGTGCCCGAGGGCACGTTGACGGTCTTCGTCGGCCCCTCGGGCTGCGGCAAGACCACCTCGATGCGGATGATCAACCGGATGATCGAGCCCAGTTCGGGCACCCTGACCGTGGACGGACGCGACGTCACCAAGGTGGACCCGGTCAAGCTCAGGCTCGGCATCGGTTATGTGATTCAGAGCGCGGGGCTCATGCCGCACCTGCGGGTGGTCGACAACGTCGCCACCGTCCCGGTGTTGCGGGGTGAGTCCCGGCGCAGCGCACGGCGATCCGCACTCGAGGTGATGGAACGCGTGGGTCTGGACGTCAAGCTCGCCGACCGCTATCCGGCGCAACTGTCCGGTGGCCAACAGCAGCGTGTCGGTGTGGCGCGGGCACTGGCGGGCGACCCGCCGATCATGTTGATGGATGAACCGTTCAGCGCCGTCGACCCCGTCGTACGTGAGGAGCTTCAGGCCGAAATCGCCCGTCTGCAAAGCGAACTGCGCAAGACCATCGTCTTCGTCACCCACGACATCGACGAGGCGGTCAAGCTCGGCGACCGCGTCGCGGTGTTCGGCCGCGGCGGGGTGCTGCAGCAGTACGGTGAACCGGCGTTCGTCCTGTCCAATCCGGCCAACGAGGAGGTGGCGGCGTTCGTCGGCGCCGACCGCGGATACCGCGGTCTGCAGTTCTTCCACGCATCGGGACTGCCGCTGCACGACATCGGTCACGTCGACGAAGGCGATGTCGACGCGCTCGAATTGGGTCCCGGTGACTGGAAGCTGGTCACCAAGGACGACGGGAAACCGTACGCGTGGATCAATGCCGACGGCGTGGCCCTGCGCCGCACCGGAAAGTCGCTCTACGACAGCACGATCGGCGGTGGTTCGCTGTTCCGGCCGGACGGGACGCTGCGCAACGCGCTCGACGCTGCGCTGTCCTCGCCGAGCGGACTGGGGGTCGCCGTGGACCACGACGGGCGACTGATCGGCGGGGTGGCCGCAGACGACGTGCTGGCCGAACTCGACAAGCAACGCCGGGTCCCGGAGTTGGGCTAGCGGATGCGCTATCTGCTCACGCACCTCGACGACCTGTGGGCGCTGACGGTGATCCATCTGCGCCTGTCGCTGATCCCGATTGTGCTCGGGCTGATCATCGCCGTTCCGGTGGGCGCCGCGATCCAGCGCACCACCACGGTGCGACGCCTGACCACGGTCACCGCCAGCATCGTCTTCACCATCCCGTCGCTGGCGCTGTTCGTGGTCCTGCCGCTGATCATCCCCACCCGCATCCTCGACGAGGCGAACGTCATCGTGGCGCTGACGCTCTACACCGTCGCCCTGCTGGTGCGGGCGGTGCCCGAGGCGTTGGACGCGGTCTCGCCCACGGTGCTCGACGCCGCGACGGCGGTGGGATACCGACCGCTGACCCGGATGGTGAAAGTCGAACTGCCCCTGGCCGTTCCGGTCCTGATCGCCAGCTTGCGCGTGGTCGCCGTCACCAACATCTCCATGGTGTCGGTCGGATCGGTGATCGGCATCGGCGGGCTGGGCACCTGGTTCACCGAGGGCTACCAGGCCAACAAGAGCGACCAGATCATCGCGGGCATCATCGCGATCTTCGTGCTCGCGATCGTCATCGACACCCTCATCATGATGGTCGGTAAGGCGCTCACACCGTGGACGCGCGCGACCCGCGGGGTGCCCGTGTGGCGCCGGCTCAAGGCGGCGTCGTGACGGGTCCGATGGGGTTCCTGCAGGAGGCCCTGTCCTACCTGTTCACGGCGGCCAACTGGGGCGGGCCGGCGGGGTTGCTCGCCCGCACGCTCGAACACCTCGAATACACGGTGGTCGCGCTGTTGTTCTCGGCGCTCATCGCCGTTCCGGTCGGGATGCTGATCGGCCACACCGGTCGGGGGACCTTCATCGTCGTCACCGGTGTCAACGCGTTGCGCGCGCTACCCACGCTCGGTGTGCTGCTGCTCGGCGTGCTGCTGTGGGGACTCGGCCTGATTCCGCCGACCGTCGCGCTCATGCTGCTGGGAATTCCGCCGCTGCTGGCGGGCACCTATGCCGGCATCGCCAACGTGGACCGCACGGTCGTCGACGCCGCCCGTTCGATGGGCATGACCGAACGTCGCATCCTGCTGCGGGTGGAGACGCCGATCGCGCTGCCGTTGATCCTGGGCGGACTGCGGACCGCCACGCTGCAGATCGTGGCCACCGCGACGGTCGCCGCGTACGCCAGTCTCGGCGGGCTGGGCCGCTATCTGATCGACGGCATCAAGGTGCGCCAGTTCCACCTGGCCTTGGTCGGCGCGCTGATGGTGACGGCGCTGGCGTTGCTGCTCGACGCCGCGCTCGCGTTCGCGGTGTGGGCCTCGGTGCCGGGAACCGGGCGGCTGCGGGGCCGGCGACGCATGCCCCAGCCGTTCCTCGGCGACGAAGTCGCCCTCGAATCCCGTCCCCCCGCAACAGCACAGCGCGCCCGGAAAAGCAACGGCGGAGCACGTTACGAACGAGGGGACCCTTCGCATACGGTATAGGGGTGAGTGAAGCAGGCGGCTCGGAGAAGACATGGCCGGCGATCCTGACGTGGCGGGCGCACGATGTCCCGCGGATGGAATCGGTCCGGGTGCATGTGTCGGGCAACCGCATCAAGGCGTACGGGCGGATCGTGGCCGCCGCGACGCCGTCTCACCCGGCGTTCTCCGCTTCCTACAACTTGGTGACCGACGAGGCCGGCGGCACCAAACGGTTGTCCATGACCGTCACCCTCGCCGAACGGGAACGGCAGCTGTCGATCGCCCGCGACGAAGAGAACATGTGGCTGGTTCAGCAGCACACCGGCGAGTCACGCCGCTCCGGGTACGACGGTGCACTGGACGTCGATGTCATCTTCAGCCCGTTCTTCAACGCCCTGCCGATTCGGCGTACCGGGCTGTATGAGCGGACCGATTCGATCAGCTGTCCGGTCGTGTACGTGCGCCTGCCGGAGTTGTCCGTGGAGACCGCGGTGATCAGCTACAGCAGCGCCGAGGACGGCATCAAGCTGCACTCGCCCGTCGCCGACACCACGATCAGCGTCGACTCGGACGGGTTCATCCTCGACTACCCGGGGTTGGCAGAGCGGATCTGATCACCCCGCCGGCGCGGCCCGCCGCGGAGAGTTCCTCGCGCCACTGCTCTTCGCCGACGACGACCGTGACGATCTCGGGCCTGCCGAAGTTCTCATAGCGAATCCGGGCGGCGTGTCCGGAGTCGACGAGTTCGGTCAGCGGTTGGTGCGCGGCGAGCGCGTCGCGGGCAGTGCCGAGCAGTTCGAGCGTGCGGTCCAACACCGGAAGCAGTTCGTCGGCGTTGGCTTCGCACATCGCCCGCACCAGGTCCGGCGCGGTGGCGGCAACGCGGGTGCCGTCACGAAATGACCCGGCCGCCAGCGCGAACGCCAGCGGCACCTCCCCGGCGGTGGCGGCGAGCGCCTCGGCCAGCAGGTGGGGCAGATGAGAGATCGTCGCGGCGGCCGCATCGTGTTCGTCCGAGCGGGCCGGAACGACGAACGCGCCGCAGTCCAGCGCCAGGTTCATGACCAGCGTCCAGCACTGCGGTTCGACATGTTCGTCGACGGAGATCACCCACGGCGCGTCCACGAACAACCGGGCGTCGCCCGCTGCCCAACCCGAGTGTGCGGTGCCCGCCATCGGGTGACCGCCGACAAATCGCTTCAGCAGCCCGTATGCCTGGACCTCCTGCAGCACAGCGGTTTTCACGCTTGTCACGTCTGTCAAAGGACAGTCCGGGGCGGTTTGGCGGATGTGGCTGAGCATCTGGCCCAGCGCGGGCACCGGCACCGCCAGCACGATCAGCGCATCCTCGGCGGCAGCCCGCTTCAGCGCGGCGTCGAGGTCTTCGGTGGCGTCGAACCCGTCGGCGGTCGCGGCCGCCACACCCTCCAGCGACCGGTTGTAGCCGTACACCTCGCGTCCGGCGGCCGCCGCGGCGCGCATGACCGAGCCGCCGATCAGCCCGAGGCCGAGCACGCAAATCGGGGTGTTGGTCACCTCTCAAGGTTGGCATATCGAGCGCTATCGACCGACGTCAGGAGTGGACAGAAGGGGTGAGGGCATGCAGAAGGGCATGGAAAAGGGCATGGTCGGCGACTACCGTAGGCCGACATGGGAGCACAGCGTGCACAAGCGCGGGAGCAGTCCACGGACACTCCCGACGGCTTCGGCGTCGCTGTCGTCCGCGAGGACGGCAAGTGGCGATGCGCGCCGATGCGCAAGGCTGCCCTGACCAGCCTCACCGACGCCGAGCGGGAGCTGCGCGAAATCCGTAGTGCCGGAGCGGTGTTCGGGCTGCTCGACATCGACGACGAGTTCTTCGTCATCGTGCGGCCGGCCCCCTCGGGCGCACGGCTGTTCCTGTCGGATGCCACCGCCGCGTTGGACTACGACATCGCCGCGGAGGCGTTGGAGATGCTCGACGCCGACATCGAGCCCGAGGAACTCGAGGAGGCCGAACCGTTCGAGGAGGGCGATTTGGGTCTGCTCTCGGACATCGGACTGCCCGAGGCCGTGCTCGGCGTGATTCTCGACGAATCCGACCTTTACGCCGACGAACAGCTCGGCCGCATCGCCCGCGAGATGGGTTTTGCCGACGAGTTGTCGGCAGTACTCGACCGTTTGGGTCGGTGATTGCGCACGATCCCCGATGACCCCCGATGATGAGGCGCTGATCCGCGCCGCCCTCGCGGCCGCCGGCACCGCCGGTCCGCGTGACGTGCCGATCGGCGCGGTCGTCGTCGCGGCCGACGGCACCGAACTCGCCCGCGCCGCCAATGCGCGCGAAGCCCTCGGCGACCCCACCGCGCACGCCGAGATTCTTGCGATCCGGGCCGCCGCGGCGGTGCTCGGCGACGGCTGGCGGTTGGAGGGGACCACGCTGGCGGTCACCGTCGAACCCTGCACGATGTGTGCGGGCGCGTTGGTGATGGCACGCGTGGCGCGGGTGGTGTTCGGCGCCTGGGAACCCAAGACGGGGGCCGTCGGGTCGCTGTGGGATGTGGTGCGCGACAGGCGTCTGACACATCGCCCACAGGTGCGCGGCGGCGTGCTGACCGACGAATGCGCGGCGCCGCTGGAGGCCTTCTTCTCCCGCCGGCGCTGACGTTTGTTCCTTCGCGAGACGTACAACCGGGTCGCGGTCGACCCAAGTTCACGACCCTGGTGTAACTCTCGCGAACAGAAGACGCTCGCCCGCCAGCGATTGGAGTAGACCGGTGTGCGCCCGGTAAGCTGCCACACGGTGGCGTGTCCGAGCGGCCTAAGGAGCACGCCTCGAAAGCGTGTGACGGGTAACCCCCGTCCGAGGGTTCAAATCCCTCCGCCACCGCCACATCGATTCGGGCACTATTGTCAGGATCTGTCACTGAAGCAGAGGTCGAGGCGACCGCGGTGACCAAACCGAGAGAATTGGTATATGCGCGCGCTTCATGACCAGGACCCCAGGGCCTCGGCCGGGGGTGGCGCTGCGCTGCGCCCGTTTTCGGTGCTGCTCATCGAGGACGACCGCGGCGACGCCATCCTGGTCGAGGAGTTGATCGCCGACGCAGACGCCGAGATCAACGTCATCTGGGCGGCGTCCATGGAGGACGCCGAACAGCACCTGGAGGTCTCTCGCCCCGACTGCGTACTGCTCGATTTGAACCTTCCCGACGCCGACGGCATCAAGGCGCTCGACCGCGTGGCCAGGCGTGACATCACCATGCCGATCGTCGTGTTGACCGGCCTCAACGACGAGCACTTCGGTATCTCCGCCGTCGCGGCCGGCGCCCAGGACTACCTCGTGAAGGGCCGCGTCGAGCCGGAGACGCTGCGTCGCGCGCTGCTCTACGCCGTGGAACGCAAACGCGCCGAGCTGACGTCGGTGGAACTGCACGCCAGCGAGCTGCGCGCCATGGAGAACGCTCGCCTCGAGCGTGGCCTGCTGCCGTCGCCGCTGCTGCTGGAACAACCGGGGGTCGACATCGTCGCCGAGTACCGGCCCAGCCGGCAGCACGCCCTGCTCGGCGGCGACTTCTACGACTTCGTGCAGACACCTGACCGCACCGTGCACGTCATGGTCGGTGACGTGGCCGGGCACGGACCCGATGAGGCAGCGCTCGGCGTGGCGTTGCGGATCGGCTGGCGGGCGCTGACGTTCGCCGGTTTGCGGGGCAACGAGCGCATGCGCCAGCTGGAACGGATTCTGAGCACCGAACGGCCGGGATCGAGCATCTTCGCGACGGTGATCAGCGTGGCGATGTCCACGGACACCCTCAGCTTCAACGTCGTATCCGCCGGTCATCCCGGCATGCTGCTGCACGGAAAGAACACCGTGGAGTGGCTGGAACCCAGGGTCGGCCCCGCGCTCGGCCTGTATGGCCGCGAGTGGCCGCTGAACCTCTTCGAATTGCCGCCGGGGTACGGCCTGGTGCTGCTGACCGACGGATTGTTCGAGGGTCGCTCCGGTCGCGGAACCGAACGCCTCGGCGAGGCGGGGCTGCTCGAAGTGGCCAGGGGCTATGCGCACCTGCCGGCCCGCGAGTTCGTCAGCGCCCTGATCGACGACGTCGAGCGCCGCGCGCAGTCGGTGGGAGGTATCAGCGACGACATCGCGGTGGTGCGGGTGGAGCGGACGATCACCGGATGAGGGGTCGCCTCACCGTCCAAGGGTGGCAGAACCTCGTGCTGTCCTTGATGGGCGTGGTGGTCATCGGCGGCGCGATCGTCGGCGCGCTGCTGTTGAACCGGACCGACGAAGTGTCGCGCGAGCTGAACCTCGGCATCCAGCCCGCGCGCGTGGCGGCCTATCAGCTGCAGGCGGCCCTGCGGGACCAGGAGACAGCCGTCCGCGGCTATGCGATCGCCGCCGATCTCCAATTCCTCGACCCCTACTTCGAGGGCCAGCAGGTCGAAAACGAGGCGGCGCGCCAGATCCGCGACGGGATCGGCCACCGGGAGAAGCTCCTCGGCGACCTGGAGGCGATCGAGAACGCCGCGGCGGACTGGCGCTCGACGTACGCCGACCCGCTGATCGCCTCGGTGACACCCGGGGTGCCGAAGGTTTTGGACGCCGCCACCGCCGAGCGGGGAAAAGAGGGGTTCGACGCGCTGCGCGTGCTGTTCGACACTCAGAACCGCGATCTGGCACAGGCCCGCCAGGATGCGGTCGACGAACTCGCCTCGGTGCAGACCTGGCGAGACACGCTGCTGATCACGATCATCGTGGCGTTTTTCGTCGCGGGCATCGTGCTGGCGGTGCTGGTGCGCAAGGCGGTCACGCGGCCACTGGAGCGGCTGGCTGCGTCGTGCCGCAGGACCACCGAGGGCAACTTCGACGAGAAGATCTCGGTGAGCGGCCCGCGCGACATTCAGGCGATCGCCTCGGATGTGGAGGACATGCGGCAGCGCATCGTCGACGAACTGGCCGCGTCGCGGTCGGCCAGGGAGCAACTGGGCGAGCAGGCCCTGGAACTGCAACGGTCGAACGCCGAACTCGAACAGTTCGCCTATGTCGCCTCACACGACCTGCAGGAGCCGCTGCGCAAGGTTGCTTCGTTCTGCCAGCTGATCGAGAAGCGTTACGGCGACAAGCTCGACGAGCGCGGCGTCGAGTACATCCGCTTCGCCGTCGACGGCGCCAAGCGCATGCAGGTGCTGATCAACGACCTGCTCACGTTCTCCCGCGTCGGCAGGCTCAGCGCGACCGAAACCGACGTCGACCTCGATGCCGTGCTGACCGACGCGATCGACAACCTGGCCGCCTCGATCGAGGAATCCGGCGCCGAGGTGGTCCGCACCGGAGAGCCGCTGCCCACCGTCAAGGGCGACCCGACCCTGCTGACGATGCTGTGGCAGAACCTGATCGGCAACGCGGTGAAGTTCCGCAGACCCGACGCCGCACCGCGAATCGTCATCGACTGCGCGGTCGGTGAGGGCACACGCGAGGGCGCGTGGCTTTTCACGGTCACCGACAACGGCATCGGCATACCCGAGGAGTTCGCCGAGAAGGTGTTCGTGATCTTTCAGCGGCTGCACGGCCGCGAGGTCTACACCGGGACGGGGATCGGCCTCGCACTGTGCAAGAAGATCGTCGAACACCACGGCGGTAACATCTGGATCGACACCGGCCACGCCGAGGGCACCAGGTTCCGCTTCACCATTCCCTGCGTCGTCGACGACCCCGTCGAGGCCGAAATGGAAGGATCAACTGCATGACACTGGACGGCCGGGCGATCGACGTGCTGCTCGTCGAGGACGACCCGGGTGACGAACTGATCACCCGAGAAGCGTTCGAGCACAACAAGATCAAGAACACCCTGCACGTCGCGCACGACGGCGAGGAGGGTCTCGACTTCCTCTACCGCCGGGGCAAATACGCCGACGCGCCGCGCCCCGACCTGATCCTGCTCGATTTGAACCTGCCGAAATACGACGGCAGGCAGTTGCTCGAGCAGATCAAGTCCGACGCAGAACTCAGCCACATCCCCGTGGTGGTGCTCACCACTTCGTCGGCAGAGGAAGACATCCTGCGCAGCTACAAACTGCACGCCAACGCGTATGTCACCAAGCCCGTCGATCTGGATCAGTTCATGAACGCCGTCCGCCAGATCGACGAGTTCTTCGTTCAGGTGGTTCGGCTACCCAATTCCTGACCGCGGTCCCCGGCATTCACGTCGAAGTCGATGCGCACCGTGGTGCCCGACGTCGATCGCCTGACCTCCACACCGTCACCCACCGCGCGGATGATCGGCAGCCCGCGCCCGCGGGTCGTCGGCTCCGTGCTCGGGGTTCGCCACTGGCCCTGATCGGAGATACAGACCACGATCCGCCCGTCCTTGACGGTTGCTTCGACCACCATCACCCCGTCGGGGCAGTTCTGATAGGCATGCTCGACGCAGTTGGTAGCGGCCTCGTTGACCGCGAGCACGATATCGGCACCCACGTCGTCGGGCACACCGATCGGTTCCATCCACCCGACCAAACTGCGACGAATCTGTGCCAGTCGATCCGCAGTGGCCGGGACCTCGATCCTCAGAGGGTCTGCCGGCCGCAGACGCACATCGATCACCACGCCCGTGGTTGTACCCCGCTTGCCCCCATTCCTCACGCATCCACACACACGCGTTGGGTCTCAAAACAATAGCGAGGCGCAGATCACACCCCGAGCACGGCAGGCTGCCCCAAACCGGTGACGCCGCCGAGACTTTCGCCGAAAGCGCGTGCCGAGCGTCAGCCGTAGAAGATCACCTGGTAATCGGGCGTCCACGCGCCGCCTTTGCAGCTCAGCGGAATGCCGTCGGGGGTCTGGGCCATCCCGGTCGCGTCACCGCATGGAAGACGGTTGGTGCGGACGCCGATCAGCGGGGGCGACGAGACCCAGGTGCTGCGCGAGTTGCACGCCAGAGTGTTGCCCGAGGCGTCGATCCCGAAGTTGTACCGGGTGTTCTGCACGCAGTGCGTGCCCTCCACCGCGCTGCGATCCACGTACGGAACACAGTCGGCGCCGTCGCAGTAGCCGGGGGACGCCGGCGCGTTCGCGGCGGTCATCAGCGGTGCGGCGACGAATCCGCACGCGAGCGCAGCTGCAGCCATGAGCCTCATAGGTGGCTAGCCTAAGTGCCCCGCATCGACGGTGGGCACGGAATAAGCTCTTCAGCCATGAAGCAGGTGATGGTTACGCTGGTCGCCGCCGCGGGTGCGGCTGCGATGATCTCCGCTCCGACGGCCCACGCCGACGCGGTCGCATACCTGGTCAACGTGCACGTGCGACCGGGATACAACTTCCCCAACGCCGACGCCGCCATCGGCTACGGCAGGACGATCTGCGACCGGGTGGCGGGCAAGATGAGCTACGGCCAGCTGGTGGACCAGGTGACCGCCGACTTCCACACGGCCGACAAGTATCAGGGCGCCTACCTGATCAACCAGGCGGTCAACGAACTGTGCCCGGCGCAGATCTGGCAGTTGCGGCAGTCGGCCGCCGGTTACACCGGATGAAAAACGGCGGCGCCCCTGTCGGGACGCCGCCTTCACTCGCGCTCGATGAGATGCCTACGGGCAGGTGACCTCGATCTCGAAAGGCTTGTTGACCGGCTGCAACGGGTTGGCCATGTCGACGCCCGTCGCGGTGCCGCTGATCTTGTACGTCTTGCCGTCCTTTTCGGCCTTGGCCTCGCCCTGGCCCGCGCCGCTCTGGTAGCCGAGCGTCACGCCGTTGACATTGCCCAGGCCGACCGACTGCACCGTCGGTTCGTCGCCGGAGCTGACGACGGCGCCGATGCCCGTGGTGGCGTCGCCGATCGCGATGTTGGTGTTTCCGCCCATGTCGCTGCACACCACGGTGCCCTGGACGGCCTGATCCTGACCGTCGATCGTGACGGTGGTCTTACCCTCCGCCGACGCGGCCGTCGATGTCTCACCCGAAGTTTCGGACTTCTTCTCACCCGAGGAGCAGCCGGATAGTCCGGCGATCACGATCGCCGCGCCGCCGATGGCGACCAGGAAACCACGCTTCACCCTGTTCTCCTTTGTGTGTGTGACCCGTCAAGATCGGATCATCAGAAAGCAGTATGGTTCGCGGCAAACCCGCCAACAGCGTTTCGGGCAAAAATTGATCATCGGCCGCAAGGCCTGCTCAGCAGGACACCCGAATGCTGAAGGTGCCCGAAGCGCGGAAACTGGGGTTGTCGGTGTTGAAGCCGTCGGCTGTCCCAGAGATGTCGTAGGTCCGGCCCGTCATGGAAATGTCCGCCGCCTCGGCCGTGTCGCCCACCCCGGCCGTGTAGCTGCCGGTGAAGCCGCCGACGTTGTTGATCCCGACCGATTCGACGGCCAAATCGTCCTTGTTCGAGACCATCGCGGTGACCCCGGACGTCTGGTCACCGGTGGTGATCGTGGTGAGGTAGCCCGTGGTGTCGCACTGCACCGTGTCGGTGGTGCCCGCGTCGTTGCCGTTGACCGTGATCTGCGCCGTGCCCGCGACCAGTTCGCCCTTCGGCGGCGCGTAATCCGGGGGACTCGAACATGCGGCCGGCGCCAGCACGATCGCGGCGGCACAGCACGTCAGCACCCACCGATTTCTCACAGTGCAGAATCTACGGCGTGGCCGTGCCGAAATCTTCTGCTCCGAAAGAGTCGTCGGCCCCTTTTTTCAGCGTCACCGCCGAACTGCGCGGCCGGGCCGGCCGCACCGGCGTCATCCGCACGCCGCACGGCGAGATCCGCACCCCGGCGTTCATTCCCGTCGGCACCCAGGCCACCGTCAAGGCGGTGCTGCCGGAGACGATGAAAGAGCTTGGCGCCCAAGCTCTCCTGGCGAACGCCTATCACCTGTACCTGCAGCCCGGCCCGGACATCGTCGACGAGGCCGGGGGATTGTCGGTGTTCATGAACTGGCCGGGTCCGACGTTCACCGACAGCGGCGGCTTCCAGGTGTTGTCGCTGGGCGCGGGTTTTCGCAAAGTGCTCGCGATGGACGCCGAGCGCGTCCAGGCCGACGACATCATCGCCGAAGGCAAGGAGCGACTGGCCAACGTCGACGACGACGGTGTGACGTTCCGATCGCACCTCGACGGGTCCACCCACCGGTTCACTCCCGAGGTGTCGATCGGCATCCAGCATCAGCTCGGCGCCGACATCATCTTCGCTTTTGACGAGCTGACCACGCTGGTCAACACCCGCGGATACCAGGAGCGCTCGGTGCAGCGGACGCACGAGTGGGCGGTGCGCTGTCTGGTCGAACACCGGCGGCAGCAAGCGGCGCGGCCGGACAAGCCCGAGCAGGCGCTGTTCGGGGTCGTGCAGGGCGCCCAGTACGAGGACCTGCGCAGGCAGGCCGCCCGCGGCCTGGTCACGATCGGCGCACAAGCCGGGCCCGCCGAGGGCCTCGAATTCGACGGGTACGGTATCGGCGGCGCGCTGGAGAAGCAGAACCTGGCCACCATCGTCGGGTGGGTGGTCGACGAACTACCCGTCGACAAACCCCGTCACCTCCTGGGCATCAGCGAGCCCGACGATCTGTTCGACGCGATCGCCGCGGGTGCCGACACGTTCGACTGCGTCTCCCCGTCGCGGGTCGCCCGCAACGCCGCGGTGTACTCGACGACCGGCCGCTTCAACATCACCAATGCTCGGTTCCGTCGGGATTTCACCCCGATCGACGCCGAGTGCGACTGCTACACCTGCGCCCACTACACCCGGGCCTACATTCATCACCTGTTCAAGGCCAAGGAGATCCTGTCGGCGACGCTGTGCACCATCCACAACGAGCGGTTCGTGGTTCGGCTGGTCGACCGCATCCGCGCGGCCATCGAAACGGGTGAGTTCGACGAGTTGCGCGCCGACGTGCTGGGCCGGTACTACGCGACACGAACGCCCTGACACTCATGGCGCGAACGTGGGTTACCCGCACGCTGTCGGGTGTCGGAGCGTGCATCAAGGCCACTCTCGGCGGGATAGCGTCTAGCGCATGCGGATTCTGCTGATCGGCGCCGGCGGAGTGGGCGCGGCCTTCTGCTCGATCGCGACGCGACGCGACTTCTTCGGCACGCTCGTCGTCGCCGACTACGACGAGGGCCGGGCCCGGCAGGCCGCCGACGCGGTGGGCGATGCGCGGTTCGTCTCCGCGCGGGTCGACGCCACCTCCGCCGACGCCGTCGCCGACCTGGTTCGCACCCACCGGATCACCCATGTGATGAACGCGGTCGATCCGCGATTCGTGATGCCGATCTTCGACGGCGCGCTGGCCGGCGGCGCCGATTACCTCGACTTGGCGATGAGCCTGTCGCGGCGCCACCCGGAGCAGCCGTACGCGCTCACCGGGGTCAAGCTGGGCGACGAGCAGTTCGCCGCAGAGGAGCGCTGGCGCGACGCCGGCCGGCTGGCGTTGGTGGGCATCGGTGTCGAGCCTGGGCTGTCGGACGTGTTCGCGCGCTACGCCGCCGACCACCTGTTCGCCGAGATCGATGAGCTCGGTACCCGCGACGGGTCGAACCTGACCGTCGACGGTTACGACTTCGCGCCGTCGTTCTCGATCTGGACCACCATCGAGGAGTGTCTCAACCCTCCGGTGATCTGGGAGGCCGACCGGGGTTGGTTCACCACCGAACCCTTCAGCGAGCCAGAGGTTTTCGACTTTCCCGACGGTATCGGCCCGGTCGAGTGCGTGAACGTCGAGCACGAAGAGGTGCTGCTGATGCCGCGCTGGGTCAAATGCAAACGCGCGACATTCAAGTACGGGCTCGGAAACGAATTCATCGACGTGCTCAAGACCCTGCACAAGCTCGGGCTCGACCGCACCGAGAAGGTGACGGTCGGGGGAGTCGAGGTGAGCCCCCGCGACGTGGTGGCGGCATGCCTGCCCAATCCCGCCACGCTCGGGCCGAAGATGCGTGGAAAGACCTGCGCTGGGCTGTGGGTGACGGGAACCGGCAAGGACGGCAACCCCCGCTCGACCTACCTGTACCACGTCGTCGACAACGAATGGTCGATGGCCGAATACGGGCATCAGTGCGTGGTCTGGCAGACGGCGATCAATCCGGTTGTCGCACTTGAGCTTCTGGCCAACGGCACCTGGAGCGGCAGCGGTGTGCTGGGCCCGGAGGCCTTCGATGCGGTGCCGTTCCTGGACCTGTTGAGGGCCTACGGCTCGCCGTGGGCCCATAAAGAGTTGTAGCGCGAACGTGGGTTACCCGCACGCGTCGAGGCCGGTGAGTGTGTGTCGATCCCACACTCGGCGCGGTAGGTTCTCGCCATGCCGATCGAGCTCACCGCCGTGCAGGCCGCCGCGCGACTCGCGACCGACGACACATTGGGCATACCGCTGGGTCCGGGCCAACCGCCGGCGTTCCTGCGCGCGCTGGGCGAACGCGACGACTGGACGAACCTTCGCGTCTACGGGGCGCTGCTGGCGGTCGGCACCGAGCTGTTCGCCCGCCCCGGCGTGCGCTATCTGTCGGGTTTCTACGGTCCGCTCGAACGGGCCCTGCGGGACTCAGACGCCGATGTCGAGTTCGCGCCGGCGGACTTTCGCCGCTTCGGCCCGCTGCTCGAACGCCAGTCTCCGCGGGTGATGACGACCGTCGCCACACCGCCGGACGCCGACGGCTGGTGCTCGCTGGCCCTGCACGCCGGTGGCACGGTCAACGAATTGCACCGCGCCGGAGCCGATCCCGATCGCTGGCTGATCGTCGAGACATCCTCGGCCTACCCGCGCACGTTCGGGCTCGGCGACGAGCACCGGCACGCGTTGCACGTCGACGAGATCGACATCCTCGTGCACTCGGCCGACGCGCCGCTCTCACTTCCGGGCGCGGCCCCCACCCAGGCCGATGTCGCGATCGCGCGGCACGCCGTCGCCTTCATCCGGCCCGGCGCGACGTTGCAGACGGGAATCGGTTCGATCCCCAGCCAGATCGCGGCGTTGCTGGCCGAGGGCGACGGCGGCGAATACGGTTTGCACAGCGAGATGTTCACCGACGGCTGTATGCAACTGCATCGTGCGGGCAAGGTCACCAACACCGGCAAGGGCATCTACGACGGCGTGAGCGTGACGACGTTCGCGTTCGGCTCGGCGGATCTGTACACCTGGCTCGACGGCAACCACGACGTCGCGTTCCTGCCGGTGGAGATCGTCAACGCACCCGAGGTGATCGCCGCCAACCACGAGATGGTGTCCATCAACGGCGCGCTCGCGATCGACATCGGCGGTCAGGTCGTCGCCGACACCATCGACGGCAACCAGTTCAGCGGTGTCGGCGGTGCAGAGGATTTCGTCGCCGGCACCGGTCTCGAATTGTCGGACCGCTCGCTGATCTGTCTGCCGTCGACGTATGAGAAGAACGGACAACTGCATTCGCGGATCGTGCCGTGGTTCGGGCCTGGCGCGGTGATCACCACGCCGCGACACCATGTCGACGTGATCGTCACCGAGTACGGCGCCGCGGAGCTAGAGGGCGCGACCGTCCGCGAACGCGGTGAGGCGCTCGCCGCGATCGCGCATCCGCAGTTCCGCGACGACCTTCTCGCGGCGGCCGAACGTGTGTCCAAGGGACGCTCGCCCGTCGCCTGATGTCCTTCCTTCCCGCGAGCGACCGCGTCTGCCCGCGACACGCCGCGCAGCGCCGTACATAAGCGGTCCCCTCGCACAGGATCTAGTCGGGCCGATAGATCCACGGTGTCCGCGGAAGCGCGGCCGGATCGAACTCGGCGAGCATGCCCTCGACGTCCCGAGCCCGCCAGCCCAACGATTCGCCGATCTGGGCGAGCGCCCGCGGCACGCCGATCTCGGCCAGCGTCACCGCCCCGTCGCGTTTGGCCAACCGGGCGCCGTCCGCGTTGAGCACCAGCGCAACGTGGGCGTACACCGGCTCGGCGTATCCGAGCATCCGCGCCAGATACGCCTGCCGCGGCGACGAGGGCAGCAGGTCGTCTCCCCGCACCACCTGGTCGACGCCCTGTGCCGCGTCGTCGACAACGACCGCGAGGTTGTAAGCAGGCACCCCGTCTCCGCGGCGCACTACGAAGTCGTCGACGATGCCGGTGTAGTCGCCGTGCAGCACATCGTGGACGGTGTGCACGATCGCGTCGGTGCGCAACCGCAGCGCGGGCGGGCGCCCTGTTTCGGCCCGCCGCGTGGCGCGCTCGTCGTCGGTGAGGTCGCGGCACGTGCCCGGGTAGGCCCCCTGCGGTGCATGCGGTGCGCGCGGAGCCTGCGCGATATCCCTTCGGCTGCAATAACATTCGTAGAGCAGGTCACGGCCTTTCAATCCTGCGATCGCGGCGTCGTAACGCGAGCGGTGTTCGGACTGCCACTCCACGACGTCCCACGTCACCCCGATCGTCGCCAAATCGGAAAGTTGGCGCCGCCCGACATCGGCGAACGTGCGGTCGTCGAGGTCGTCGACGCGCATGACAAACCGACGGCCGGTGGAGCGGGCGAACAACCAGGCGAGGATTGCGGTGCGCAGGTTTCCGATGTGCAGGTCCGCCGAGGGGCTCGGGGCGAACCTGCCGGCGGTCACCCGTGCAATGTAGCTACTGGGTAGCTACTGGCGCTCCCACGGCGGGTCGTCGCCCATCTTCCTGTAGTACTTGGCGAGGTGGCTTTTCACCCGGTCGATGTCGTCCTTCGGCAGATCGATACCGCCACGGGCGCCGTCCATGATCGCGCCCGCCGCCATCACCCCGCGGGGCACGACCTTCAGACTGTCGCCGATCACGTCGGCGATCAGCAGTTTGTAGGCGGTGAAGTTGTCCTTCTTGTCGCTGTCGTACCAGACGTGCGCATTGCGGTACTTCTCGTTCGGTTCGTCCTGCGCGTCGGCCCACTTGCGGACCCGTTTCTCGGCGGCGTCGCCGTCCCAGTCTCGGTCCCGCTCAGCCAGCGGTAGATCCTGAAATGCGGTTACGGACATGGCAGAGAAGTGCCCACCCGTCGGTCTCGTGAAACTGTTGCACAGATGCCAGCGTTACGGTTCGGTGACTTCCGACGCGAAGTGAGCGAACATCGGGTATCAACGGAAGGGTTCAGCATTGGACCATCAACAAGACAACGGCTAGGCCCTGCGGTGTCGATACACACTGAGCTTGCCGCATGAAACTGCACCGGGAGCCGCGTCGACGGACACGAGGGAACCATGGACGCCGAAGATCCCGCTCACTCCGCTGATCAGCATCATTCTTCCGTCGAGCAGGACCAACCGCCGGGCGTGGTGAAGAAGGCCATCGCGGCGTCGGCCATCGGCAATGCCACCGAATGGTTCGACTATGGTCTGTACGCCTACGGCGTCTCCTACATCTCGGCGGCGATCTTCCCCGGTGACGGCGCCACGGCGACGCTACTGGCGCTGATGACGTTCGCGGTGTCGTTCCTGGTCCGGCCCCTGGGCGGCTTCGTGTGGGGGCCGCTGGGCGACCGGCTGGGCCGGCGGCAGGTGCTGGCGGTCACGATCCTGCTGATGGCCGGCGCCACCTTCTGCGTCGGGCTGGTGCCCTCCTACGACACCATCGGAGTGTGGGCGCCGGTGCTGATGGTGGTGCTGCGCATGATCCAGGGCTTCTCCACCGGCGGCGAGTACGGCGGTGCGGCCACGTTCATGGCGGAGTACGCGCCGGCGCGCCGACGCGGACTGCTGGGCAGTTTTCTCGAGTTCGGCACGCTGGCAGGATTCTCTGCCGGTGCGCTGATGATGCTGGGGTTCTCGTTGGTGCTGGGCGACGACCAGATGAACACCTGGGGCTGGCGGTTGCCGTTCCTCATCGCCGCGCCCCTCGGGCTGATCGGCCTCTACCTGCGCACCCGGCTCGACGAGACACCGGTCTTCAAGGACCTCGAGCAGGAGGGCGAGCGGGAGAAGACCGTCTGGGCGGAGTTCAAGGACCTGATCGTCCGGTACTGGGGACCGATCCTGCGGCTGGGCGGTCTGGTCGTCGCGCTCAACGTCGTGAACTACACGCTGCTGAGTTACATGCCGACATATCTGGAGACCGCGATCGGGCTGTCCACCGACACGGCGCTGATCGTCCCGATCATCGGCATGCTCTCGATGATGGTGTTCCTGCCGTTCGCCGGCCTGGCCTCCGACAGGTTCGGGCGTAAGCCGTTGTGGTGGATCTCGCTGATTGGGTTGTTCGTCGGCGTCGTGCCGATGTTCATGTTGATGTCGACGAGCGTGCTCGGCGCCGTCATCGGTTACGCCGTGCTGGGCCTGCTCTACGTCCCGCAGCTGGCCACCATCTCGGCGACCTTCCCCGCGATGTTCCCCACTCAGGTGCGGTACGCGGGGTTCGCGATCGCCTACAACGTCTCGACGGCGCTCTTCGGGGGCACCGCCCCGGCGCTCAACGACTGGATGGTGGTCGAGACCGGCAACAACCTGATGCCCGCCTTCTACATGATGGCCGCGTGTGTCATCGGTGTGATTGCGTTGCTCAAAGTGCCAGAGACTGCGCGGTTCCCGATCAACGGGACGAAGATCCCCGGCACCCCGGAGGCGCCGCCGCAGTTGGACTACGAGCTCGAGCCCAGTCGCTGAGTCACAGGACGGCGTTAACCGCGTCCGACCAGACGTCCGCCGCCTCGTCGATCTGCCCGGCGGTCACGACGAGCGCGGGGATGAACCTGACGACCTGTCCCCAGGCGCCGCAGGTCAACAGCAGCAGACCGCGCCGGGCGGCCTCCTGCTGGACTGCCAGGGCAGTCGCCCCATCGGGTCTGCCTGCGGCGTCGCGGAATTCGGCGCCGAGCATCAGGCCGAGACCGCGCACGTCGGTGATCGCGTCGAACTTGTCGGCCACGGTTTGCAACGCCTCGCGCAGCTGCGCCCCGCGTTCGGCGGCGTTGTCGACCAGTCGCTCGTCGGCGATCACGTCGAGGGTGGCCACGGCGGCCGCGCACGCCACCGCGTTGGCGCCGTATGTCCCGCCCTGCGAACCCGGCCACGCCCGCTCCATCAGCGCCGCCGGCGCCGCGATGCCCGACAGCGGGAAGCCCGACGCGAGGCCCTTGGCGGTGATCAGGATGTCGGCGCGCACGCCCGAATCGCCGAAGAAGTGCTGACTGCCCCAGAACCGGCCGGTGCGCCCGAAGCCGGTCTGCACTTCATCGACGACCAGCAGAATGCCATGGGCGTCGGCGCGTTCGCGCAGCCCGGCGAAGAACCGCTCGTTGGCGGGCACGTAGCCGCCCTCGCCGAGCACGGGTTCGACGAAGAACGCGGCGGTGTCGGCGGGTGCGCTGATCGTCTGCAGGAGGTAATCCAGTTGGGCCAGTGCGAAATCGGTGGCCTGCTCGACCGGCCAGCCGAAGTGGCCGGGGTCCGGGAACGGTGCCACGTGCACCCCCGCCATCAACGGGGCGAAGCCCGAGCGGAATTTGGTGCCCGAGGTGGTCATCGAGGCCGCGGCGACGGTGCGGCCGTGGAAGCCCCCGTGGAAGACGATGACGTTGGGGCGGGCGGTCGCCTGCCGGGAAAGCCGCAGCGCCGCTTCCACCGCTTCGCTTCCGGAGTTGGCGAAGAACAACCGGTCGAGCCCGGCCGGCAACACCTCTCCCAGCCGTTCCACGAGGGTGAGCAGCGGCCGGTGCATGACGGTCGTGTACTGGCCGTGGATCAGCGTGGCGACCTGGCGCTGCGCGGCCTCCACCACCCGTGGATGACAGTGTCCGGTGCTGGTCACCCCGATGCCCGCGGTGAAGTCGAGGTATGGCCGGTCTTGCTCGTCGTAGAGCATCACCCCATCGCCACGGGCGGCGACGACGCCGGTCGCCTGTTTGAGAATCGCGGAGAGCTGAGGGGCTTCGGAGGCCGGGTTCATGCCATGATCGTCAGCGGTGCGCTGTAGATTGTCAACAATCTGACCAGAGGAGGCGTGGGTGGATCGCGAGCGGCACGTGATCGACACGGTGGACAAGCGACTGTTCGTCGACGGCAAGTGGATCGACGCCAGCGAACGGCGCACTTTCGACGTCATCGACCCGGCGACGGGGCGGACGCTGTGCGCGGTCGCCGACGCCACCCCCGCTGACGCGCGCACCGCACTCGATGCGGCGGTCGCGGCCCAGCGCGAGTTCGCGGCGACACCGCCGCGCACCCGCGCCGACATGTTGATGGCCGCATTCGAATTGCTGCACGCGCGCGTCGACGACCTTGCGCTGTTGATGACACTGGAGATGGGCAAACCTCTCGCCGAGGCGCGCGGCGAAATCGCTTATGCCGCAGAGTTCTTCCGCCATTTCGCCGAGGAGGCCACCCGGATCGACGGCGGCTATCAGACCGCACCCGCCGGTGGCGCCCGCTTCCTCATCACCCGCCAGCCGGTCGGGCCCTGTCTGCTGATCACCCCGTGGAACTTTCCGATGGCGATGGGCACCCGCAAGTTGGGACCCGCGATCGCCGCCGGGTGCACCAGCGTGGTCAAACCGGCGCACCAGACGCCGCTGACGATGTTGGCGCTGATGGGAATCCTCGAGGAGGCGGGTGTGCCCGCCGGCGCCGTCAACTGCATCACCGCGATGGACGCCAACGCGGTCATGGAACCGCTGATCCGCTCGGGACTCGCGCGCAAGCTGTCGTTCACCGGGTCGACCCGGGTGGGCCGGATCCTGCTCGAGCAGTGCGCGGACAAGGTGTTGCGGACCTCGATGGAACTCGGCGGCAACGCACCGTTCATCGTGTTCGCCGACGCCGATCTCGACGAGGCGGTCGACGGGGCGATGGCCGCCAAGATGCGCAACATGGGAGAGGCGTGCACGGCGGCGAACCGTATCTTCGTGCACACCTCGGTGATCGACGAGTTCGGGCGCCGGTTGGCCGAGCGAATGGCGGCCTTGACTGTGGGTCGCGGCACCGAGGACGGCGTCAACGTCGGTCCGCTGGTCGACTCTGCGGCACTGCACAAGGTGCAGGCTCTGGTCGACGACGCGGTCGGTCGCGGCGCGCGCGTGTTGACGGGTGGTGCGGCGGTCTCGGGCGACGGTTACTTCTACTCGCCGACCGTGCTGACCGGTGTGCCACGCGACGCGCGGATGTCGGGCGAGGAGATCTTCGGGCCGGTCGCGCCGCTGACCCCGTTCGAGACCGAGGACGACGTCGTCGCCGCGGCCAACGACACCGAATACGGTCTGGTGGCTTACGTTTTCACCAATGATCTGCGCCGGGCCCTGCGGGTCGCCGAAGCGCTGGAGACCGGCATGGTGGGGTTGAACCAGGGCATCGTGTCCAACCCCGCGGCACCGTTCGGCGGCGTCAAACAATCCGGGCTCGGCCGCGAAGGCGGTTCGGTGGGCATCGACGAGTTCCTGGAAACCAAGTACGTCGGCATCGCCCTGGCGTGAGGTTCAGGCGCCGCGCGACACCCGCTCGACCAGCCGGTCGACCGCGTCCTCCATATGAGCGATCAGCAGCTTGTCCGACAGCTGCACATCACCGGCCCTGATGGCGCTGGCCAACGCATGGTGTTCGACGACCCGATCGTTGGGGTTGTCGTAGGTGTCGGCCAGCGCGTGCACACACATCCGCGTCTCCACGAGATACGTCTGGTGCATCCGCGACAGCCGCTCGCTGCCCGCGAGTTCGACAAGGAGTTCGTGGAACCGGATGTCGGCCTCGCTGCCTTCCTCGACGTCGGTGGCCGCGGCCATCTCCTCGACGATCGCCAGCAGCTCGTCGCCCGCGGTCACGTAGTCGCCCTGCAGGATCCGTCGGGTAGCGGCGCGTTCGATGGCCTCGCGCGCGAGGTACATGTCGGAGGCCACCTCGGGCGTCATGTCGATCACGAACACCCCGCGGTTGCGGATCGCGATCAGCAGACCCTCCTGGGTCAGCCGCTGCATCCCCTCGCGCAGTGGTCCGCGGCTGACACCCAGTTTGCGGGCCAGGTCGGCCTCGATCAGCTGGGTGCCCGGGGCCAGCTCACCGTGCGCGATCGCCTGCCGGAGCTTGTCGGCGACGATGCTCGGCGTGGACTCCTGCTCCACCGGCGCGAGGAACCCGGTCACCGGCACTCCTCGAACAGCCGGCCCAGGCCCGCGAGCGCGGGCACGGTTCCGGCGAGTTGCAGGCCCTTCCACACCGTCACCTGGTTGGCGGTCAGCACCGGTTTGCCGACCGCGGCTTCGAGGCGGTCGATGATCGCCAGGGTGTGCATCGCGGTGTCGGGAACCAGGACCGCTTCCGCGTCCGGGTGATCGGCGGCGGTGACCATCTGCTCCACCCGCTGCGGCTCCAGCGTCCCGACTTCTGCGGCGGTGATGATGCCGTGGCTGCCCATCGCCACCACCTCGATGTCGTCGGCGGCCAGGAACCGCACGAAGTGCTCGGCGACGTCGTGCGGGTACGACGCGGCCACGGCGACGCGCCGGATGCCGAGGTGGCGCAGCGCGTCGACGAACGCAATCGAGGTCGATGACGCCGGAACCCCCGCAGCCGCAGCGACTTTCGCGGCCTGTTGGCGCGCACCCTCGGGACCGAACACGAAGCTTCCCGACGTGCACGCCCACATCACCGCCTGCGGGCGCGCCTCGGCGAGCCGGCGCACACCGTCGGCCAGTCGTTCGTGGCCACCGAGATCCAGCAGCGCGTCGACCCGGTGCGCGTCCTCCCCGACCGATGTGATGACCACGGGCAGACGCAGCTCACCGTCGATCCTGCCCTCGAGCGCGGGGAAGTCGTCCTCGGCGCTGTGCCCCGGATAGAGCAGTCCTACGGTCGCCATGGCGCCCCTTCGATCGCAGATTGTCGACAATGCTAACAACCGGCCCGTCGGCGACTACGCCTCGAACAGGCGTTGTCCCGGTCCCACCGCTTTGCGCCCGGCCACCCGCAGCGCCGCCCACATGGTCACCTGGTTGGCCGAGACCACCGGCTTTTGCAGCTCGGCCTCGAGTTCGGCGATCAGGTCGTAGGTGGGCAGGTTCGTACAACTGATGACGATGGCCTCGGCATCCTCGACGTCGGTGGCGCGGACCAGCTCGGCGGTCCGCGAGTACGGCACCGACCAGATCTGCGACGTCAGCCCCAGTCCCGAGGTGGCCGCGACTTCGATGCCGGCCTCCATGAGGTAGCTCGTCAGGCCGATCGTCAGGTCCGAGGTGTAGGGGGTGACGGTTGCCACGCGTCCGACGCCGAGGTGTCGCAGCGCCTCGAGCATCGAGCCGCTGGTGGTCACGGCAGCCGGGGCCCCGGCCGCCCGCATCGCCGCGACCAGCGCGGCCTCCCCGGCCATGCCCTTGACGAAGCTGCCCGCCGTGCACGCGTACGCGGTGACGATCGGAGAGACGGCCAGCACGTTCGCCGCGCCGGCGATCACGTGTTCGGGGTCGGATATGTGCACCGCCATGTCGACGGTCACCGGCAAGGGGGCATATCTGAGCCGGGTCACGTACAGGCTGACGTCGTCGGGCACCCAACGCCACAGTTCCCGGTCGAGCGCGAAGTCATATGGTGTGACGACGCCTATGCCTACCTGCTGCAATGGTGGGGGCGGCGCCAATTCCCCGATCCTCATTTGCACAGTGTGAGGCCAGATGACCAAACCGGCAACAGATTGTTGACAATCCTACGGCGTGTCCCTAGCCTCGGGACGTGCCAGGCCCCCGCGAGAGCGTGCAGATTGATACGTCGTCGCAGGTCAGAGGCGATTCCGCGCGGCCGGTCGTCGCCGTCCTGTGCAAGCAGCCCGCCGACCGCCCATCGGGTCTCGACGGGCTCGACGTCGACTTCCGCTACTGCACCGCCGAGGACCTCGCGTCGGCCGTCCGCGGTGCCCGCGCGCTGTTGCTGTGGGACTTCTTCTCGACCGCGGTGCGCGACGTATGGAGCGAAGCCACGGGACTCGAATGGATCCACGTCACCGCGGCCGGCGTCGACACCCTGCTCTTCGACGAACTCCGCGACTCCGACGTGGTGGTGACCAATGCCCGCGGCGTGTTCGACCGCCCGATCGCCGAGTACGTGCTGGGCGCGGTGCTCGCCCACGCCAAGGACGGCCGCACCAGCTTCGCCCTGCAACGCGAGCATCGGTGGCAACACCGCGAGACTCGAGCCATCGCCGGTGCCCGTGCGCTCGTCGTCGGCACCGGCAGCATCGGCCTGGAGATCGCGCGACTGCTGCGGGTGGTGGGCATGCAGGTGCGCGGGGCGGGTCGGGTGGCCAGAGCGGACGACCCCGACTTCGGCGACGTGGTCGCCAGCGCCGACCTGGCCGATGAGGTCGGCTGGTGCGACCACCTGGTGCTCGCTGCGCCGCTGACGAACTCGACGCGCGGCCTGGTGGACGCCTCGGTGCTGTCGGCGATGAAGCCCGACGCACATCTGGTCAACATCGGGCGCGGACCGCTTGTCGACGAGTCAGCGTTGCTTGCGGCGTTGCGCGACAACCGGATTGGCGGTGCGACGCTGGACGTCTTCGACACCGAACCGCTGCCGCCGGACCATCCGCTGTGGGACGCTCCCAACGTGACGATCACCGCGCACATGGCCGGCGACGTCGTGGGGTGGCGCGAGACGCTGACCGAGCAGTTCGCCGACAACGCGCGGCGCTGGCTGGCGGGGGAGCCGTTGGTGAACGTGGTGGACAAAGAGCTCGGCTACATTCCGGGGGCCTCGCGATGATCCCGACCGCCGCCGAACTGGTCCGGGGCTACCGCGACAAGACCATCTCCCCGGTCGAGGCCACCCAGGAGGCGCTGGCCGCGATCGACGCCTACAACGGTGCGGTCAACGCCTACGTGCTCGTCGACCCCCAGGGGGCGCTGGCCGCGGCGCGGGCTTCGGAGGCACGCTGGCACGCCGGGCAGCCGCTCGGGCCCGGAGACGGGGTGCCGACATCGATCAAGGACGCGCTGTGGACGAAGGGATGGCCGACGCTGCGGGGCAGTTGGCTGATCGACGAGCCCGGGCCGTGGGACGAGGATGCGCCCTGTACGGCGCGGCTTCGCGAGACCGGAGCCGTACTGCTCGGCAAGACCACGACACCGGAGTACTCGTGGAAAGGCGTCACCGATTCACCGCGCTTCGGTGTGACTGGAAATCCCTGGGACCCCACCAAGACCGCGGGCGGCTCGAGCGGCGGCAGCGCCGCGGCGGTCGGCCTGGGCATGGGCGTGTGGTCGGTGGGCACCGACGCGGGGGGATCGGTGCGGATCCCGGCGGGGTTCACCGGAACGGTCGCGCTCAAGCCCACCTACGGGCTGATACCGCACTATCCACCGAGCCCGTTCGGCACCCTGGCTCACCCCGGCCCGATGACGAGAACCGTCGTCGACACCGCCGCGCTGATGGACGTGATCACCGGTTTCGATGCCCGGGACTGGTCGGCGATGCCCACACCCCGTGCGTCGTTTCTGACCGGACTTGACGACGGCATCGCCGGCCTGCGGGTGGCGTTCTCCCCGAGGCTGGGCTACGTGCGCAACGATCCGGAGGTCGATGCGGCCGTGCGCGCCGCGGTGACGGTGCTGTCCGATGCGGGTGCCAGGGTCGAGGAGGTCGACCCCGGGTTCGCCGATCCGATCGAGGCCTTCCACGTCCTGTGGTTCGCGGGTGCGGCAAAGGTGTTGGAGGCCTACGGCGAAGCGGTCGACGACCGGGTCGACGCGGGGTTGCGCCGGATCGCTGCGGTGGGGGCGTCGTTCTCCGCGTCGGACTACCTCGACGCGACGGCCGTGCGCATGCACCTGGGGCAGGCGATGGGCCGGTTCCATGAAACCTACGACGTTTTGGTCACCCCGACGCTTCCGCTACCGGCGTTCAGCGTCGGTCGCGACGTACCCGATGGCTGGCGGTCGCATTACTGGGCGAGTTGGACGCCATACACGTACCCGTTCAACATGACTCAGCAGCCCGCGTTGAGCGTGCCGTGCGGATTCACCGCGGCGGGCCTGCCGATCGGGCTGCAGATCGTCGGCCCCCGGCACGCCGATGCGTTGGTGTTGCGGGTGGGCCGTGCCCACGAAATGGCCACCGACTGGCACCGGCGCACACCGGCGTTGACAACACAAGGAGTTCGATGAGCAGGCTGATCACCGTGTCCCTCGACAAGCGCGGCGTCAGCTGCGTTGCCCGCATGCTCGACGATGCGGCGCCTCGCACCTGCGCGGCGGTGTGGGACGCGCTGCCACTTTCCTCACAGGTGTTCCACGGCAAGTACGCCCGCAACGAGATCTACACGCTGCTACCGGAATTCGCGGCGAAAGACCCCGGCAGGGAGAACACCACGGTGACGCCGATCCCGGGTGATCTGTGCTGGTTCTCCTTCGACTCCGATCAACTGGGCAACCCCGCCTACGGCTACGAGAACACCACCGGCACCGGGACCACCGGAGCCATCGTCGACCTGGCGTTGTTCTACGGGCGTAACAACCTGCTGATCAACGGTGACCAGGGCTGGGTTCCGGGCAACGTGTTCGGCGCGGTCATCGAAGGGCTCGAGGAGATGGCCGAGGCCTGCCAGGACCTGTGGATGGGTGGCGTGCGCGGTGAAACCCTGAGTTTTCAACGCGCGACGCAGGATTGACGCACCAGCGGCTACAGCGGCTGCAGGCTTATCGGTTGTTCGGTCTGACCGGGATTGGGATCGTTGCATGTCCCTGGTTTCCAGGTGTAGCGAAGGATACCCGCCAAGGTCGCCGGATCGAACTCGTACGTCACGTCGGCCGGCCCGGTGCTGCCGTCGGCACACGGACGTCCGTTGAAGATATCGTGACGCTCGACGAGCCAAGGGCCGTCGGCCTGCCTGCTGATCTGCGCGATCAACCCGGTCGAACTGGAAATCGTTCCGCCACAGTAACCTTCGGCGTTGCACTGCGTGGTGATCGACCACGTGTTCGTGGTTGCGCCGTTGATCAGATGGTACTCGCCATCGAGCCGACCGTCCGCCCACGCGGGGCCCGCCGATCCGATGGCGGCACCGATGAGCAGCACCGCCGTCGCCGTCGCCCGTGTGATCGCCATGGGGGCAGCATCACACGTGAAGCGCCCGGGCGTCGCCGAGTTGGCGAAAGTTCTCCGGTCACCCGAGCCCAGGAACGATGTCACCCAGCTTGAACGTGACCGGCTGCTCGAGTTGGTCGAACGTGCACGACCGGGGGTCGCGGTCGGGGCGCCAGCGGTTGAACTGCGCGGTGTGGCGGAACCGCGAACCTTCCATGTGGTCGTAGCGCACCTCGACCACCCGCTCGGGCCGCAACGGTACGAACGAGAGGTCCTTGCCGGCGTTCCAGCGCGATCCGCCGCCGTAGCGGCGCACCACATCGGGATCGGCGTTCGCGGCCCAGTTCCACGGATGGTTGTCGAACGTGGTTACCAGCGGCTGCAATTCGACGAAGAGTTCGCGGCGGCGGGCCATCGGGAAGGCGCCGATCACGCCGACGGAAGCCAACGTGCCGTCGTCCTGGTACAGCCCGAGAAGCAACGACCCGATGGCGTCTTCACCGGACTTGTGGAGGCGGTAGCCGGCGACGACGCAGTCCGCGGTGCGTTGATGTTTGATCTTGAACATCACGCGCTTGTCGGGCTGGTAGGTCAGATCGAGGGGTTTGGCGATGACGCCGTCGAGGCCGGCGCCTTCGAACTCGTCGAACCAGCGCTGCGCTGTCGCCAGGTCCGTCGTCACGGGTGTGACGTGAAATTTGGGACCCGCGGCGGACAGCGCGTCGACGAGTGCGGCGCGGCGTTCGTCGAAAGGCTCTTGCGTGTAATCGATGTCGTCGAGCGCGAGCAGGTCGAACGCGATGAAGGACGCGGGCGTCTTCTCGGCCAGCATCCGGACCCGGGTGTCGGCGGGGTGGATGCGTTGCTGGAGCGCTTCGAAGTCGAGTCCGCGATCGGAGGCGACGATGATCTCGCCGTCGATGACGCAGCGTGCGGGAAGTTCGGCCTTCGCGGCTTCCACCAGTTCCGGGAAGTAGCGGGTCATCGGTCGCTCGTTGCGGCTGCCGAGTTCGACCTCGTCGCCGTCGCGGAAGCAGATCGACCGGAAGCCGTCCCACTTCGGTTCGTAGGACGCGTCCGGCGGAATCGACACCACCGATTTCGCCAGCATCGGCGACACCGGCGGCATCACTGGCAGCTGCATTGGGCCATTGTCGCAGGCCATGACCCGGCGATGACATTGCCGAGTGTGGGCGGTCTACATGGGCATGAAGGCAATCCAGCGGTCTGCAGTGCCGTGGAGGCAATAATGGGCCAGGTGGACCTGCCTGTGCTGCCGCCGCTCGAACCGATGCTGGCCAAGGCCCAGGCGAAGGTCCCGCCCGAGGCCGGGGTGTGGTCGTACGAGCCGAAATGGGACGGTTTCCGCGCCCTGGTCTTTCGCGACGGCGACAAGGTGGTTCTGCTCTCCCGCAGCGGTAAGGACCTCGGCCGGTATTTCCCCGACGTCGTCGAGGCCGTCCGCGACGAGCTGGCACCCCGGTGCGTTCTGGACGGCGAGATCGTCGTCCCCCGCGAGTTCGGCGGCCGCACCCGCCTGGACTGGGAGTCGCTGAGCCAGCGCATCCACCCTGCCGCCAGCCGCATCAAGATGCTGTCCGAGCAGACACCCGCCCACTTCATCGGCTTCGACGCGCTGGCAGCCGGCGACGACTCGTTGCTCAAGCAACCCTTCCGGGTCCGTCGCCAAGCACTCCTGGATGCGGTGAACGAAAAGCAGTGGTGTCACGTCACCCGCACCACCGAAGACCCCGAGCTCGGCGTGCGGTGGCTCGAGGAGTTCGAAGGCGCCGGCCTCGACGGCGTGATCGCCAAGCGCCTCGACGGCCCGTACCTGCCGGGAAAGCGGGAGATGGTCAAGGTCAAACACGCCCGTGACGCCGATTGTGTGGCGATGGGTTATCGCATCCACAAGAGCGGCGAGGGTATCGGCTCCATCCTGCTGGGCCTCTACCGCGACGACGGGGAGCTGCAGATGGTCGGTGGCGCAGCGTCTTTCACGGCCAAGGACCGGATCAAGCTGCTGGCCGAGCTGGAGCCGCTTCGTGAAGGCGACGAGATGCGCGACGGCGATCCCAGCCGCTGGAACTCGGCCGCCGACAAGCGGTGGGTCCCCATCCGGCCGGAGAAAGTCTGCGAAGTCGCCTACGACCAGATGGAGGGCAACGGCGGTGCCGCCCAACGCTTCCGGCATGCGGTGAAGTTCCGGCGCTGGCGGCCCGACCGCGACCCGCGCAGCTGTACCTTCGACCAGCTCGACGTTCCGCTCAACTACGACCTCTACGACGTACTGGAGTCCTGAGATGGGAAAAGCCGCAGAGGAAGTCGACGTCGACGGCACGAAGGTGCGGCTGACCAACCGCGACAAGGTGTACTTCCCGAAGCTCGGCCGCAACGGCACCAAGGGCAAGCTCTTCGACTACTACCTGTCCGTCGCCGAACCGATGGTGGCGCTGCTGCGTGACCGGCCGGTGCACCTCCAACGATTCCCCGACGGCATCGAGGGCGAGGAGATCTACCAGAAGCGGGTACCGCAGAAGCATCCCGACTACCTCGAAACGTGCACCGTCACCTTTCCATCGGGTCGCACCGCCGACGCACTGAAGGTCACCCACCCGTCGGCGATCGCATGGGCGGCCCAGATGGGCACGATCACCCTGCACCCGTGGCAGGTCAGATGTCCCGACACCGAGCATCCCGACGAACTGCGCATCGACCTGGACCCGCAACCGGGAACGGGTTTCGCCGATGCCAGCTCGGTGGCGGTCGACGTGCTCAAACCGCTGCTCGACGAATTGGGCCTGATCGGTTATCCGAAGACATCGGGCGGGCGCGGTGTGCACGTCTTCCTCCGGATCAAGACCGACTGGGACTTCATCGACGTGCGTCGCGCGGGCATCGCGCTGGCCCGCGAGGTCGAACGCCGGGCGCCCGACGCGGTCACCACGTCATGGTGGAAGGAGGAGAGGGGTGAGCGCATCTTCATCGACTACAACCAGAATGCGAGGGACCGGACCTTCGCTTCCGCGTACTCGGCGCGCAAGACCCCCATCGCCACCGTCTCCACGCCGTTGACCTGGGACGAGCTTCGCACCGCCGACCCCGACGACTACACGATCACGTCCGTGCCCGATTTCCTTGCGGGACGGCCCGATCCGTGGGCCGACATCGACCGCACGCCGCAGTCGATCAACAAGCTGCTGGACATGGTCAAGGCCGACGAGGAGCGCGGGCTCGGCGATCTGCCGTATCCGCCGAGCTATCCGAAGATGCCCGGGGAACCACCGCGCGTGCAACCGAGCAAGAAGGTGGCCGCGAACTGGGACGAGGACGGCAACCCGGTCAACAACTGAGTGAGCGGTTTGTGTGGCGCGTCACACGGGTACGGGGAGTTCATGATCAAACAAGCCAGTGTTGCCTTGGGTGTGCTCGCGGTCGCGGTCGGCTGTGCCAATCAAGCGTCCGACGACTCGGCCACCACCACCACGACGACCACCACGCCCGCCGCACAGGGCCTGACCACCCAGATCAACACGGTCGACGGCAGACACGTCGCCGATGCCACCATCGACTTCTCCGGCGGCTACGCCACGGTGACCGTCGAAACCGTCGAGGACGGCATCCTGTCGCCCGGTTTCCACAGCATGCACATCCATCAGATCGGCCTCTGCGAGGCCGGCGACGGCTTCGCATCCGCCGGCGAGCACTTCCAGGCGCCCGGCCACACGGGCATGCCCGCCAGCGGCGATCTGCCGCCCCTGCTCGTGCGGTCCAACGGCGCGGGCAAGCTGGTCGCGACCAGCGACGCCTTCACCGAGGAGCAGCTCACGACGCCGCAAGGGTCCTCGATCGTGCTGCACGAGAGCGCGATCATGGAGGACCCGGCCGCGGCCGATCGGCGGATCGCGTGCGGTGTCCTCAGCCCGGGAACCGCGGGCACCACCTCCGTCGAGACGCAGACGACCGTCGTCACCACGACCGCGGTGGCGCCTCCCCCGCCGACCACCACGGTCACGGAAACACCGGCCACCACCACGCCGCCGGCCGAGTCGCCGGCCACCACGACCCCGCCGACCGAGACGGACACCGTCACCGTCACCGAGACGTCCCCGCCGACACCCACCACCACGGTGGCTCCGCCGCCGGGCGGCTGACACGACTCGCTCAGCACGCCGAAATGTCGCCGATCGGGCGGTGAACCGGGTCTGCTGTTGGCATGCGCCTTTCGACGACCGTTCGTAGATGGCTGGCCGGCCTGGCACTGTTCGCGCTCGTGGGCAGCGGTGTCGGAGTGGCAGCCGTGATGGTCCTCGGGTCGGTCAAGCAGGCCAAGCAGACCGAGGCCGCCTCAGCGCAGCGTGCGACGCAGGCGCCGCCGCCGAAGGTCCCGACGCCGTTCGAGTTCACGATCAACGTCGCCGTCACCGACCAGCACTGCGCACCCGAAGCGCCCGGATGCTTCTACAAGTATTCGATCGAGCCGAAATACATTGGCATGCATCCGCTCCCGAAGACGCCGTTCACCGTGGTCTACGAAGTGGTCGGCGGTAACGCGCCGCAGAAGGGCGAGTTCACCGTGGAGAACGGCCAGGCGCAGATTCTGCAGGACGTCGTCCTGGAAGGACCGCCGTCCGCCCAACTCAAGGCGAACGTCCTGCAGGTGACCGGCTGAGCCGTTACCGCCGGGGCCCGACGCCGCGCGCCTGCGGCAGCGGCAGGTCGTTGTAGGTGGCGATGCCGGGTGGTGCTGCCACCACCGCGGGGATCGCATGGATCGGGGGCATGGCGGTCATGATGTGGCCGAGCACGAAGAAGTCTTCGATCGACTTGGCGTTCTCGATCATGTCCGGCGGGGGCAGGAAACCAACCTGCATGTTCACCGTCGGCCGGCCGTCGATCGTGATCTTCCAGCCCTCGGCGTCCATCTGCCAGTCCGGGTCGAGCGTGGTGCCCTTCTTCCACCGGACGTTGATGTCGACCACCGTCTTGCCGTCGACGATCCCCTGCCAACTGGCGTACACGCCCGCGACGTGGCCGGCCGGGATCGTCCACGACGCCATCACGAGATCCTCTGTGGTCTGGGCATATTCGGACACACACTTGATCTCGTCGAGCTCGACGCCAATCGAGTCGGCGACCAGCCGCACCGCCTCGGCGAACACCGCGGTGCCTTTCGAGGCCATCGGCGCCAGGTTCGGATCATCGATCGCGGTGCCGAAGCCGACGGGCCGCTCGGTGTCGGGGGAGTCGTAGAGCGTGGTGTCGGCGGATTCGGCGATGGTGATCTTGTCGACCCGGTCGCAGCCCGTGGCGGCCACGATGGCGAGCAGTTCGGCGAAGCCCGGGCTGATCCCGGACCCGAACAGCGTCGACCCGCCGCGCTTGCACGCCTCTTCGAGCTTGACCCGGTCATCGCCAAGGTTGTGTCCGGTGATGAACGAGGCCGACGACACCACGTTGACGCCGGCTTCGAGGATGCGGACCAGTTCGTCGACGTCGATCCACATCGGGTTGTAGACCACGACGTCGGGCTTCAAGGCGAGCAGGGCGTCGACGTCGTTGGTGGCCTTCACGCCGAGAGGTGCGATGCCGGCGAGTTCTCCGGCGTCCCGGCCCGCCTTGTCCTGCGACCACGCATAGAGGCCGACGAGTTCGTAGTTCGGATTCGTGGCGATCGCCTGGACTGAACTCTTGCCGACATTGCCGGTGGTCCACTGCACGACGCGATAGGGAGTGTTTGGCACCCGCACAGCATAGGAAAGGCCGGCGCTCCGCGTGGCCGTTTTTGCCGCGCGGCGAAAAATAATCCCGCGAGGCCCTAGTCTGACCGTGATGAGCGGCCGAACCAGGGGTCGCCCACCCCGGATCAGCCGCGAGCAGATTGTCGCGGCGGCCAGGGACGTGGCGAGCGCGGACCTGACGATGCAGGCGGTCGCCGATGCGCTCGGGGTCAGTCGCAAGGCCCTGCACTACTACGTCGGCGACCGGGAGGGCCTGCTGACGCTGGTGGTGACCGACCTGTTCGAACGCGAACTCACCAGCGTCGAATTGCCCGACGGCGACGACTGGCGGGCGGTCCTGCGCGCCTACACCGTCGCGTTCCGCAATGGGTTGACCCAGGTCGGCGCCGCCACCGATTTCACCCGACTACGAGGCCTGGGCGCGGCCGCCGCGTTGGCGCTTGCCGACCGAGTGCTCGACGCACTGCTCACGGCCGGCTTTGCACCGGACACCGCCCGGTACGGGTTGACCGCGGCATCCAACATCGCGCAGTCGGCCGCCCACAGCAGCGCCGCGCAGACGCCGTCGGGGATGCACCGGCACCGAGCCGAGACGTCGGCGGCCCTGGAGTGGGAACCCGAGGACACCTATCCGGCGCTGCGGGCCGTGCTCGCCTCGGCCGAATCTCAGCGCCACGACGCCGAGCACCAGTTCGACTTCGAACTCGATGTGCTCATCGCCGGCCTGGAACGACTTCTCGGTCGTTAGAGCGGCGTCAGGGTGGCCTTGGCGGTCCGTTCCAGCCCGCCGCGATCGACCCACGTCAGGTCGACCACGTCGCCGGGATAGTGGCGGTCCAGCACGTAGGTCAGCGTCGTCGCAGAATCCAGAGGCGTGCCGTCGAGCACGACGAGCACGTCGCCGGGAGCCAGTCCCGCCCGGTCGGCCGGCCCGCCGCGCAGCACATCGGCGATCTGGACACCGGGGCCGCGTTGCGCCGAGCGCACCCCGACACCGAGCAGTACCGGAGGACCGATGTGCACATCGGCCGACGCCATGCGGGACCGGATCTGGTTGGCGATCGGCAACGCGTCGTTGATCGGGATCGCGAAGCCCTCACCGCCCGGACCGAAGCGGAAGTTCACCGAAGCCGCGGTGGTGATGCCGACGACCTGACCGGCGCCGTTGACCACCGGGCCGCCGGAGTCACCCGCGACGACCGGCGCGGCGAACTCGATGAGCCCGGCGAGTTCGTCCTTGCTGCCGGTCAGCGAGTCCTCGGCGTTCACCGTCCGGCCGAACGCGGTGATGGTGCCGACCTCGCGCGTCAACGGTCCGTTCGTCCCGTTGGCGTTGCCGAGCGCGACGACGGGTTCACCGGGCGCCAGGAGCGCGGAGTCACCGAGCGGTGCGACCGGCAGGTTGGTCCCGCCGATCAGCTGCAGCACCGCGATGTCGCGCTTGCGGTTGTAGCCGACCAGCTCAGCCGGATACGACCGGCCTCCGACGCTCGCGGTGATCCGATCCGCACCGGATACCACGTGGAAATTGGTCAGAACCAGGCCGTTGGGATCGATCACGAATCCGGCGCCGTTTCCGTATGCGCCTTGATAGTCGATCTCGGTGTCGATCCGGACGACGGCGGGTTCGACCTGAGCGGCGGCCGCGACAGGGTCGCCGGGGGCCGCCGCGGCCGGAAACACCGGCGCCACCACGGCGAACGCCATGGCCAGTGCGATCAGCAGCGTCGTGATTGGACGCCGGAAGGGGAATTTGCCCATAGGCCCATATTGCCCGATGCCGGGGACGACTAATCGTCTAGCGCGACGCCGCCACGCAAGCGCCGACGGCGGCGACGTGCCGGTTCGGGTCTGCGATTACGCAGTTTGCCCTCGCCGCTCTCGGCTTCTTCGGTGGCCTCGGCCGCAGATTCCTCGGTATCGGTCCCGGATTCGTCGGCGTCCGCCTTGACCTCGGCCTCTTCGGTGGCGCCGGCATCCTTGTCCGTCTCGGCGTCGGCCTCGTCGCCGGACTCGTCGGCCACCTCGGCCTCGTCGCCGGACTCGTCGGTCTCGTCGGCCGCTGCGGCATCCTCGGTCTCGTCGACAACCTCGTCGGTGTCTTCGGCCTGGTCCTCGGTCTCGTCCTCGGCTTTCGCGCCCCCGCGGCGACCGCGGCGCTGCTTGGGCTCCTTGACCTTCAGCGGCTTGGGAGGCGGTGGTGGCATCTCGGCCACCGAAGCGAGGTAGAACGCGAAAACGCCGAGCAGTGCGATCGCTGCTGCGGCGCCGTAGACACCGAACAGCCACCTGCCCGCGGTATCGAGCGACAACCAGATCTCGCTGACGGCCGCGCCGACGATCAACACGCCGGCCAGCACGTGCAGCGCAATCGACACGGCCCGCAGCCGCAGCGCCATCTGGGGCGTTCCGAATTCCGGGCGTCGAGTCCGCAGGAGGGTGAACACCACCGGCAGCGCGGCCAGCCCGATCAACGCGCCGCACACGATGCGCATCACCGTGCCGAAGGTGTGCGGAATGTCGCCGGAGAGCTCATAGGAGCGGGGCAGGACGAAGAAGAAGTACAGAACACCGGCCACGACGCTGAACGACGCGTGCCAGGTCACCGCGACAGTGCGGCTCATTCTCCTCCTAGACGATTGTTTGGCCCCGGGGTGCGACCGAGCCTGGCCGTCGGAACGTGCCGACAAGCCGCACCCCGGGCCGAGTGCGGAGGATGCGGGATTTGAACCCGCGAGGGCTATTAACCCAACCCGCGTTCCAGGCGAGCGCCATAGGCCACTAGGCGAATCCTCCGCGGGCCATGGTAGCCGACCTCAGACCAGAGCCGATCCGGATGCAACCGGCTCGGGTATTAGACTCGCCGTGGACCCCGCGCGGCGTCCATCCTGTGAACTCCCCCAGGGCCGGAAGGCAGCAAGGGTCAATGGGCTCTGGCGGGTGCGCGGGGTCCCCTTCATTTCCCGCATCTTCAGTCGAAAGGCGTTCGGTGTCATTTCTGTCGCTCGGCCGGGACGAACTCGCCGCAGAACATGAGCAGCAGAAGCGCAACTACGCCGAACTGCAGGCCAAGGGGCTCAAGCTCGACCTGACCCGCGGTAAGCCGTCCGCGGCGCAGCTGGACCTGTCCAACAAGCTGCTCCAATTGCCCGGTCCCGACGACTTCCGTGACGGCGACGGCACCGACGTCCGCAACTACGGCGGCGTGCACGGGCTGCCCGAACTGCGCGCGATCTTCGGGGAACTGCTCGGCATCCCGGTGCAGAACCTGATCGCGGGCAACAACGCCAGCCTCGAGTTGATGCACGACGTCGTCGTGTTCTCGATGCTGCACGGCGGCCCCGACTCGGCGCGGCCGTGGGCTCACGAGCCCGCACTGAAGTTCCTGTGTCCGGCCCCCGGCTACGACCGGCATTTCGCGATCACCGAGAGCCTGGGCATCGAGATGATCACCGTGCCGATGCTCGAGGACGGTCCCGACGTCGACCTCATCGAGGAACTCGTGGCCACCGATCCCGCCATCAAGGGGATGTGGTGCGTGCCGGTGTACTCCAACCCGACCGGCGTCACGTTCTCCTGGGAGACGGTGCGCCGGCTGGTTCAGATGCGAACGGCGGCAAACGATTTCCGGTTGATGTGGGACAACGCCTACGCGGTGCACACCTTGACCCACGACTTCGTCCGCAACGTCGACGTGCTCGGGTTGGCCGAGGCCGCGGGCAACGGCAACCGCCCCCTGGTTTTCGCGTCCACGTCGAAGATCACCTTCGCCGGCGCCGGGGTCAGCTTCCTGGGCGCCTCGCTGGGCAACATCACCTGGTACCTGCAGCACGCGGGCAAGAAGTCGATTGGCCCGGACAAGGTCAACCAGCTGCGCCATCTGCGCTTCTTCCGCGACGCCGACGGCGTGCGTCTGCAGATGCAGCGTCACCAGCAGCTGCTCGCACCTAAGTTCGCCGCGGTGTTGGAGATTCTTTCCGAGCGGCTCGGCGATTCGAAGATCGCGTCGTGGACCGAACCCAAGGGCGGATACTTCATCAGCCTTGACGTCCTGCCCGGCACGGCCAAGCGCACCGTGGCGCTCGCCAAGGATGCGGGCATCGCGGTGACGGAAGCGGGCGCGACGTTTCCGTATCGAAAAGACCCGGAAGACAAGAACATCCGCATCGCCCCGACGATGCCCCCCGAGCCCGAGCTGCGGGCCGCGATCGACGGTCTGGCCACCTGCGCACTGCTCTCGGCGACCGAGTCGCTGCTGAAGGGCTCTTAGTCGGCTTCCGGCTCCCGTTTGTGCATCTGACGACGATTTTCGCGGAAAAGCGTCGTCAGATTCACAATCGAAGCCCGCGAGCGCGCAACGCGCTTTCGACCCTCGCCACATAGGTGGCGCGCCGGTAGCGCAGCAGGTCTCTGCTAACCCGGATGATCACCCAGTCGAGTTCGGTCAAGGCGAACTGCTTGTCGATGTCGCGCTGCCTCACGCTTGGATCGGTCCAGTGTTGTGGGCCGTCGTATTCGATACCGACCTTGAAGTCCTCATACGCCATATCGAGCCGGGCGAGGAACTGCCTGTACTCGTCGAATACGCGAACCTGCGTCTGCGGCGCCGGAAGCCCCGCGTCGATCAACGCCAGCCGGGCCACCGTCTCCTGCGGGGATTCCGCACCGGCGTCCATCAGCGGAAGCACGCGCCTGAGCCGAGGAATGCCGCGGGCGCCCGCATGCGCGGCGATCACCGCCTCCACGTCGACGTGTTTGAGCCCGGTGGCGTTGGCCAGAGCGTCGAGACGCTGCACCGCGACGGTCCGGTCTTCGAGATGGCGACCGAGGTCGAACGCCGTGCGTGCCGGAGTCGTCACACGCATCGCGGTCATGGTCAGGAGTTCGCTCGGTAGTACGCGTTCTGTCCGGACGACGAGTTTGGTTGGCGCCCTGCGGTTGTCGTGGATGAGTTCAGCGGGCTCCGACCCGTCGATGTACTTGGCGCCCAGTACCGCCGCTGCCGACAGGCCCGCGACGATTCCGCGCCGCTTCGACCACAGCCAGGCTCCCTGCGCGCGATCGCGCGCCGATACCGTGGCGTCGCGTGGGACGTAGACGCCCGGATAGATCGGGGCGTACAGGCGGCGCATCGCGCGCTCAGAGATCGCGCCGGTCGACAACGCTTCGCTCCCGACGAACGGCCACGGCAGTTCGGTCATGCTCGTACGGTGCACGCGTGGACCGACGGATCACGGCCGGGGTCGCGAGTCATCCACAGGGTCGCCACCGTTTGTGAACCTGACGACGCTCAGAGTGGCCAAACCGTCGTCGGATGCACAACCCGGCGACACAGTGGTGGCCCGCCGAGCCGTCACACCGCGCCGGTAGCCTGCTGACCGTGGCGCTCTACCGCAAGTACCGGCCCGCGACCTTCGCCGAAGTCGTCGGCCAGGAACATGTCACCGAGCCCCTGTCGACGGCGCTGACGTCGGGCCGGATCAACCACGCGTACCTGTTCTCCGGTCCGCGCGGGTGTGGCAAGACCTCGTCGGCACGCATCCTGGCGCGGTCGCTGAACTGTGCGCAGGGCCCGACGGCCACGCCGTGCGGAGTGTGCGATTCCTGCGTGGCGCTTGCGCCGAACGGGCCCGGCAGCGTCGACGTCGTCGAACTCGACGCCGCCAGCCACGGCGGTGTGGACGACACCCGCGAGTTGCGTGACCGCGCGTTCTACGCCCCTGCGCAGTCGCGGTACCGGATCTTCATCGTCGACGAAGCGCACATGGTCACCACGGCAGGGTTCAACGCGCTGCTGAAGATCGTCGAGGAACCGCCCGAACACCTGATCTTCGTGTTCGCGACCACCGAACCGGAGAAGGTGCTGCCGACCATCCGCTCGCGCACCCACCACTACCCGTTCCGGCTGCTGGCGCCGCGCACCATGCGCACGCTGCTGGAGGGCATCTGCGAGCAGGAGAACGTCACCGTCGACGACGCGGTGTACCCGCTGGTGATCCGCGCCGGCGGCGGGTCGCCCCGCGACACCCTGTCGGTGCTCGACCAGTTGCTCGCCGGCGCCGAGGGCAACCACGTCAACTACACGCGGGCGCTGGCACTGCTGGGTGCGACGGATGTGGCGCTCATCGACGACGCGATCGACGCGCTGGCCGCCGGCGACGGCGCCGCGCTCTTCGGGGTGGTCGAGGCGGTGATCGACGCCGGTCACGACCCGCGCCGGTTCGCCACCGACCTGTTGGAGCGGTTCCGCGACCTCATCATCCTGCAGTCGGTGCCCGATGCCGCGGCGCGCGGCGTCGTCGACGGGCCCGAGGACGTGCTCGATCGGATGCGCGAGCAGGCCACGCGCATCGGCACCGCGACGCTGACCCGCTACGCCGAGGTGGTGCACGCCGGACTCGGCGAGATGCGTGGCGCCACGGCGCCCCGGCTGCTGCTGGAAGTGGTGTGCGCGCGGCTGCTGCTGCCATCGGCCAGCGACACGGAAGCGGCTCTGCTGCAACGGATCGAGCGCATCGAGACGCGCCTGGACATGTCGATTCCGGCCGGTGAGGGCGCAGCACCTCAGGTGAGCGGGCCGCCGAAGCAGTACGCCCGCAGGAGTAAGACCGAAACGCCGGCGGCCGAGCCGGCGCCCGCGCCGCCGCGCAGCGAGCCGCGGTCCCAACCCCAGCCCGATCCGAAGCCAGAGCCCCAGCCCGATCCGAAGCCAGAGCCCCAGCCCACGCCAACAGCAACCGAGAGCAAACCGCCGTCGCCGCCCCCGGTGCGACCGCCGTCCGATCCGGTGGTCGAGGCGCCGCCCCCTGCCGCGGTGACGGGTGAGCCGAACGCCGCGGCCGTGCGCAGCATGTGGTCGACGGTGCGGGACAAGGTGCGCGAGCGCAGCCGCACCACCGAGGTGATGTTGTCGGGTGCGATCGTGCGCGCGGTCGAGGGCGACACACTGGTGCTCAGCCACGACTCGGCGCCGCTGGCCAAGCGGTTGACCGAACAGCGCAACGCCGACGTCATCCGCGAAGCGTTGAAGGACGCCCTCGGGGTGAACTGGAAGATCCGCTGCGAGGCGGGTCCGGCCGCGGCACCGCCGCCGCCGAAGGAGCCGGTTCCGGCCGGACCGCCCCCGCCCCCGCACGACGACGACGAGGAGGCGATGCTGGCCGAAGCCGGCAGCGACACCTCGGACACGCCGCGCCGCGATCCGGAGGAAGCCGCGCTCGAGCTACTGCAGAACGAGTTGGGTGCCCGGCGTATCGACGGCTGAGGCTGCGACGCCCGCTAGGGCGTCCACCACGGCCGCAGCGGCAGGCCGCCGTCGTAGCCGTCACGATCCAGCTTGACCGCCAGAACCTGGTGCAGCTGAACGACATTCGTCTCAAAGCCCAGCCGCGAGCCGGCCATGTACAGGCCCCACACCTTGGCCGTCGCCAGCCCGACCTCGGCGACGGCCTCGTCCCAGTGCTGCACCAGGTTGCGACACCAGTCGCGCAGCGTCAGCGCGTAGTGGTGGCGCAGGTTCTCCTCGTGAACCACCTCCAGGCCGACGTCCTGCGCCTCGGTGATGATGCGACCGGAACCGGTGAGCTCCCCGTCGGGAAAGACGTAGCGGTCGATGAAGCCCCCGGCGGTGGAACCGGTCCGGTTGTCCGGTCGGGTGATGCAGTGGTTGAGCAGCAGTGCGCCGTGACGCATCTTCGACTGGAGGAAATCGAAGTAGGCGGGGTAGTTGTGCACGCCGATGTGCTCGGTCAGCCCGATCGACGACACCGCGTCGAAATCGGACTCGCGCACATCGCGGTAGTCGCCGTGGCGCACCTCGGCGAGATCTCCGAGCCCGTCGCGGGCGATCGCCTCTCGCGCCCAGGACGCCTGCTCCTTCGACAGCGTGACCCCGAGCGCCTTGACGCCGTGCCGCGCGGCGTAGCGCACCATGCCGCCCCACCCGCAACCCACGTCGAGCAGGCGGTCGCCCGGCTTGAGGCGCAGTTTCTCGAACACCAGCCGGTACTTGTTCTCCTGCGCCTCCTCCAGCGTCGACCCGCTGTGCGGATAGCACGCGCACGTGTAGGTCATCGACGGGCCCAGCACCCACTCGTAGAACGTGTTGGAGACGTCGTAGTGATGGTGAATCGCCTCGGCATCACGAGTCTTGCTGTGGCGCAGTCCTTCCGCGATCCGACGCCACCGCGGCAGCGCCTCCTGCGGGGGCGGCGCGATCGGCTTGAGGTGCTCGATGCCGATGGAGCGCACGATCTGGGCGAGCACCCGCGCGGGCGGACGTTTGAAGTCCATCTTGTCGGCGAGCGCCTTGAGCAACTCGTAGGGATCGCCCGGATGCACGCCGTGCGTCGCCAGATCGCCCGATACGTAAGCACGCGCCAGCCCCAGATCCCCAGGCGCAGTGGCCAGATACGTCGTGCCGCGCGGCGTCAGCAGCTCCATGCCGAGCGGGGCGTCTTCGGGTCCGGCTGTACTTCCGTCGTAGGCGCTGAAGCGCAGCGGCAGGTTTCCGCCCGCAAAGATCTCCAAAATCTCGGCCAGCGTGAGCTTTCCCGCCGGCGCCTGCGCCGCGTGTTCCTTGAAAGTCGTCATCGTCTCTGCACCGCCTTCGCATAGAGATCGAGCAGCCGTGAATCTGGATCGTATGCCTTTTTCACTATCTTGTAGGTTTCGCCGCCGTACAGATCGTCGAACTCTTCGCGGCTGTAGTACGAATCCGAGTACAACGACTTGTGACCGTCGAGTTCGCTGACCTTCTGTTCGATCAACGTGTTGGTATGCCCTTCGCTGGGGCCGACCGGTACCGACGACCAGAAGCCGACGTTGACGTAGGTGTGTTTCGGCCGAAGCGGATACAGGGGCCACCCGCCGTCTGCGCCGGCGTCGTCGCGAAGTCGTAACGGGCACAACCAGATCGGCTCGATCGGCACGTTGTCGAGGAACCAGTGCAGGAACTCCGCCAACCGCCCGATCGGCACCTCGACGTCCTGCACGACGCGTTCGCGCCGTGGTCGCCCGTTACGCTGCTCGATCCGATCGGCGATGTCGAACCGCTGGTCGAGCGCGACCAGCTTCCAGTAGAAGCTGGAGCGCCGGTACCGACGGGGCCACCACCGGCGGATCGAAGGATTCTGGACGCCGAACGCCCGTGAGCACCAGAACCAGTCGGTGTCCCACCGCCACAGGTAGTCATGGATTGTCAGCCGGTCGTGCTTCTGGGCGCCGTTGTCCCCGGCGTGCTGAATCGAGCGGTAGTAGATGTGTTGGCCGGTGTAATCGCTGACGGGTCCGGGTGTGGTGGTTTTGAATCCGAGTGTCAGATAGGCCTCCTCGGCGGAGAACACCACACCGTCGAGATAGTCGACGGGAGCGCCCTCGTAGCCGCGGGTCTCGACGATGCCGTCCATGGCGGCGACGAGGTCCTCGATGCTGTTGAACCGCAGGTGGCGCAGCGCGACGAACGGCTGCACGGTTTCCAGCTCGATCTTCAGCCGAACCGAATAGCCCAACGTGCCATACGAATTCGGGAACGCCCGGAACAGGTCGGTGTTCTGGTCCCGCGATGCGGTGACGACGTCGCCGGTGCCGGTGAGGATGTCCATGTCCAACACCGACTCGTGGGGTAGGCCGTTGCGGAACGACGTGGACTCGATTCCGAGCCCGGTGACCGCTCCGCCGAGCGTGATCGTCTTGAGCTGCGGTACCACCAACGGCGCCAAGCCGTATGGCAGCGTCGCGGCGACAAGATCTTCGTAGGTGCACATGCCGGCCACGTCGGCGGTACGCGCCTCGGGGTCCACGGCGATGACACCGGTCAACCCCGAGACGTCCAGGCCCTTCGCGGTGGTTTTGGCCCGCGCACGGAACAGGTTCGACGTGGGCTTGGCCAGGCGAACGGTGGCATCGGGCGGAATCGCACGATAGCTGCTCAGTAGCCGCTGCACGCCCGCGGCATGAAGAGCACGTGCGTCGGTTCGGGCAACAGACACGGATATACGCTAGTCCGCGGTCGCAGGCGATGCGACCGCATGGAACTTCTACCGAGGAGCGTGCACCGATGGGACAGGTCAGCGCATCGAGCACCGTCTTGATCGACGCTGCGCCGGAGACGGTGTTGTCGGCCATCGCGGACTACGCGAACGTGCGACCGAAGATCCTGTCGCCGCACTACAGCGACTACCGGGTGCTCGAGGGCGGACAGGGCGCGGGCACGGTGGCGACCTGGAAGCTGCAGGCGACCAAGTCGCGGGTCCGCGACGTCAAAGCCGAGATCGACGTGGCCGGTCACACGGTCATCGAAAAGGACGCCAACTCCTCGATGATCACCAACTGGACGGTCGCACCCGCGGGTCCCGGATCGTCGGTGACGGTCAAGACGTCCTGGCAGGGTGCGGGCGGGATCGGCGGCTTCTTCGAGAAGACGTTCGCGCCGCTGGGGCTGCGCAAGATCCAGTCCGAGGTGCTGGAGAACCTCAAGAAGCATCTCGAGGGATGACCTCGCTAAGCGGTTGATCGCAAGCACCTGGTGCATGCGATCAACCCGTTAGAGGCAGGTCGGGGCTACGTCGACCCCAGGAACCCCGCGATGCCGCGCACCACGGCGTCGGCGTACTTCTGCCGCCCCTCCGGCGTCTTCATCAACGCCGAATCGACCGGATTCTTCATGTTGCCCAGCTCCACCAGGATCGACGGGTACTGGGCGAGGTTCAGGCCCGCGATGTCCGACCGCGGGTTGAGGCCGTTCGAACCGATGTAGGTCGACGGCACGAAACCGGAGGCCTGCAACTGGTCGCGCATGATCCCCGCGAATCGGGGAGACGGCCCCGCCTGCGCGTCGTTGAGCGGCGGGGACGAGTACAGGACGTGGAAACCGCGCCCGGTCGGCGGGCCGCCGTCGGCGTGGATGCTCACGATCGCGTTGGGTTTGATCGAATTGGCCAGCGCGGCGCGCTCGTCGACGCACGGGCCCAGACCGGTGTCGTCGCCGCGCGACATGGCGGTGCGCACGCCCAGCGCGTGCAGGGCCTGGCGGACCCGCAGCGTGGTCTCCCAGGCGAACGTGTGCTCGGCGTAACCATCGTCGGTGGAAGTGCCGCTGGCCTGGCAGTCCTTGGTGCCGCCGCGGCCGGTGGGCACCTGCTTGCTGATCGAGGCGTCGTTGGCGCCGTTGTGTCCCGGGTCGAGGAACACGATCTTGCCCGCGATGTTGGCCGGCGCGGCCTCGGCCTCGAAGGCGGGGTTGACGAGCGTCGATGCGGCGACGAGTAGTCCGGTCGCCACCGCGGCACAGCCGCGCAATGTTCTCGTGGCGCCGACACGCAGGCGGGCAGGCACGGCCGTCACCGTAACCGCAACGACGACTACGCTGAAAGCTCAAACGGCCGCGAGCCGAGGACAGAAACCAAGTCGAGACCGGACCGCAACCAAGACGCAAGGGGACCACTCATGCAACCGCAAGGCCAACCCGATATGTCCGCGCTGCTCGCGCAGGCCCAGCAGGTCCAGCAGCAGCTGATGGAGGCGCAGGAGGCGCTGGCCAACGCCCAGGTGCACGGTCAGGCCGGCGGCGGTCTGGTGCAGGTCACCATGAGGGGCAGCGGCGAGGTGGTGGCCGTGTCGATCGACCCGAAGGTCGTCGATCCCGAGGACATCGAGACCCTGCAGGATCTCGTGGTCGGCGCCATCTCCGACGCCGCCAAACAGGTCACCATCCTCGCCCACGACCGGCTCGGGCCGCTCGCGGGCGGCATGGGCAATCTCGGTATCCCGGGAATGTAATTGTTCGAGGGACCCGTCCAGGATCTGATCGACGAGCTCGGCAAGCTGCCCGGCATCGGGCCGAAGAGCGCGCAGCGGATCGCCTTTCACCTGTTGTCGGTGGAGCCGCCCGACATCGACCGGTTGACCGCCGTGCTGAACAAGGTGCGCGACGGGGTGAAGTTCTGCGCGGTGTGCGGCAACGTCTCCGACGACGACCGCTGCCGCATCTGCAGCGATCCCCGGCGCGACGCCGCACTGGTCTGCGTGGTCGAGGAGCCGAAAGACGTGCAGGCCGTCGAGCGCACGCGCGAGTTCCGCGGGCGCTACCACGTGCTGGGCGGGGCCCTGGATCCGCTCTCCGGGGTGGGCCCCGAACAGCTGCGAATCCGCGAGCTGCTCAACAGGATCGGCGAGCGGGTGGACGGGGTGGACGTCACCGAGGTGATCATCGCGACCGACCCCAACACCGAAGGCGAGGCGACGGCGACCTACCTCGTGCGCATGCTGCGCGACATCCCGGGCCTGACGGTCACGCGGATCGCGTCCGGTCTGCCGATGGGTGGTGACCTGGAGTTCGCCGATGAGCTGACGCTCGGCCGCGCACTGGCCGGCCGACGCGCGATGGCATAGCCGAGAAAGGACATCCATGCCCGACGAGTTCAAGGTCGAGGTCGAGCTCGGCAGCGAGCAGCATCTCTCGTTCTGGGAGAAGCTGCGCACCCTTGACCTGGACAACGACGCGCGCGAGCGGCTCGGATCGCGGGTGACGGTGACCCGCGACGGCGACCGCATCCAGCTGTACACGGCCACCTTGGCCGACGCGCAGGAGGCCGAGCGCACGGTGCGCACGTTGGTGGCCGACGACGGCGTCGACGCGCAGTACACGGTCAGCCGGTGGGACGCCGCGAGCCAGGAGTGGGTGGACCCGGTCAGCGGTGTAGAGGTAGCCGACGATGCGCCGGAGGTGCCGACTCCGGATCCGCGCTACGTGATCCTCGAGGCGTACAAGCCGGAGTTCCTGCGCGACCTCGGCCTGTAACTTTCGCGGAAGTTGTCTCAGACCCGTCGGGGCGCGGCCAGGCGTTCGCGTCGCAACTGCTCCACCTCGTCGAGGTGCAGTGGCGGCAGGTCACCGACCACCCGGCTCAACAGGTGGTCGGCCAGCTCCGGATTGCGGGCCAGGCACGGTCCGTGCAGATAGGTGGCGATGACGCCGCCCTGCACCGCCCCGTCGAAACCGTCGCCGTCGCGATTCCCCGCACCCTTGATCACCTTGGCGAGGGGCCGCGCGTCTGCGCCGAGAACGGTCCCGCCGCGGTGGTTTTCGAATCCCGTCAGCCGCTGCGATAGGCCGGTCAGCAGCGGCTGGGACACCACCTCGCCGATCGTGCGCTTGTCCTGCGGTGAGGTCGTGACATCGAGTAGGCCCACGCCGTCCACGCGTTCGCCCGACGAGGTTTCATACCAGTGCCCCAGCACCTGGATGGCCGCGCAGATCGCCAGCACGGGCGCTCCCCGCGCCGCCGCCTGCTGCAAGCCGGGATACCGCAGCAGGTGCTTGGTGGCCAGGCGCTGGGCATAGTCCTCGGCGCCCCCGAGCGTGTACAGGTCCAGCTCGGAAGGCACCGGGTCGTCCAACGTGATCTCCACGATCTCGGCGTCGAAACCCCGCAGCCGCAGGCGTTGTCGCAGCACGACGGAATTGCCGCCGTCACCGTAGGTTCCCATCACGTCGGGCAGCACCAACCCGATGCGTACCGCCGACTCAGGCATCGGGAAGCCGCCTGTTCAGCTGCAGGAACGCGGTGTAGTTGGCGATCACCTCGACGTGCCCGGGCGGACACGACGCGATCGCGGCGAGCGTGTCGTGCACGAGCGTGTGCTCCACGCCCGCGTAACCCAACCGCACCGCGAGATCGGTGCCGCGCTCACCGGCGGCCACGACGTGGGTGTCCTCGAAGTGCTCGAACCGGACGTCCCACAACCAGGACAGGTCTTCACCGTCGGGTACCTGGCCGTTGACCGAGATCACCACGCCCGCACCGTGTTTGTCGACCATCGACAACGCTTCCTGCCAGCCCGCCGGGTTCTTCGCCAGCAGCACCCGCGCGGTGTGCTCGCCGAGGCGCACGGTGCGGTAGCGCCCGGCGACCTCGTCGACACCCGACACCGCGGCCACCGCCGCCGCCGGGTCGGCGCCCATCGCGACCGCCGCCGCCACGGCCTGCGCGGCGTTGCCGCGGTTGACGGCACCGGGCAGCGACAGTGTCATCGGCAGCGAAAACCCGTCCGGCCCATAGATATTGGTGTCGTCGAACCACCAGTGCGGGCTGGGCCGCTTGAAATCGGTTCCGGTGGAACGCCAGTCGCGGCTGTTACCGCCGTCACGCAGGATGATCTCCCCGGATCGCGGACAGCTCACCGAGTCGTTGGCCCAACTGCCGCCCGCGGCCACCCACACCACATTGGGGCTGTCGTATGCGGCCGAGGTCATCAGCACGTCGTCACAGTTGGCGACCACGACGGCCGACGGGTGACGAGCCAGTCCGGCGCGCAGGGTGCGCTCGATGTGGTTGATCTCGCCGACGCGGTCCAGTTGATCGCGGGACAGGTTCAGCAGCACGATCACCGTCGGTTCTACCGCTTCGGCCACATGTGGGACGTGCATCTCGTCGACCTCGAGGGCGGCCAGGGGCGCCTGCCGCGCACCGGCCAGCGCGGCCACCAGCCCGGCGTCCATGTTCGCGCCGGTGTCGTTGGTGGCGACCGGTCCGATCGTGCGCAGCGCCGCCGCGATCATCCTGGTCGTCGTCGACTTGCCGTTGGTCCCGGTGACCACCACGGTGTCACGGCCCGCGCCGAGCTGGCGCAGCAGGGACTTGTCGAGCGCCAGCGCGACCAGCCCGCCGATCATCGCCCCCGCACCGCGCCCGGTGACCCGCGACGCCCATCGGGCGCCCGCACCGGCCGCGAGGGCGAGCCGTCCACGTGTCGTGACCACCCCGGCAGTTTAGGTAGCCGACACGCTGGCAGGCGATTCGGCGAGGTCCCGGCTTTGTCACAGCACCGTGCGATCCTGACGAAGTGGGCCCAATGGACGCCGGAGGTCACCGGCCGAGCGGCTCTGACGCCGAGAATCGGCCCCGCTGGGGCCGGCCTGCAGAGCATGCCGGAGAAGGCTGGGCGGTCGTCGACGTGGAGACCTCGGGCTTCCGGCCGGGTCAGGCCCGCATCGTCAGCATCGCCGCGCTTGCCCTCGGCGACGACGGCAACGTCGAACAGAGCCTGTACACGCTGCTGAACCCCGGTGTCGATCCCGGCCCGACGCATGTGCACGGTCTGACCGCCGACATGTTGGAGGGCCAACCCACCTTCGGCGACATCGTCGACCACCTCGTCGAGTTGCTCGACGGCCGCACGCTGGTCGCGCACAACGTCGGCTTCGATTACTCGTTTTTGGCCGCCGAAACCGAATTGGTCAACCGCGAGCTGCCCACCGACACCGTGATGTGCACCGTCGAACTGGCGCGCAGGCTGGACCTGGGCACCGAAAACCTGCGGCTCGAAACGCTCGCCGCGAACTGGGGCATCAGCCAGATCCGGCCGCACGACGCCCTCGACGACGCGCTGGTGCTCGCCCAGATCCTCAAGCCGGCGCTCGTACGCGCGCGGGAGCGCCGGGTCTGGCTACCGGTGCACCCGGTATCGCGAAGACGCTGGCCCAACGGTGTCGTCACCCACGACGAGCTGCGTCCGCTCAAAGCCGTCGCGTCCCGTCTGCCGTGTCCTTACCTCAATCCCGGCCGATACATCAGCGGGCGACCGCTGGTGCAGGGCATGCGGATCGCGCTGTCCGCCGAGGTCGAATGCACCCACGAAGAGCTCATCGAGCGGATCCTGCACGCCGGGCTGGCCTACACCGACACCGTCGACGCCGAGACCTCGCTGGTGCTCTGCAACGACGCCCAGCCGGCCCAGGGCAAGGGCTATCACGCCGGGGAGCTGGGTGTCCCGCTGGTCAGCGACGCGGAGTTCATGCGCGCGATCGACAGCGTCGTCGGCGGTACCGGCGTCGAAGAGTTCACCGACACCACGCTCGCCGGCGACCAGTTCGCACTGTTCTGAATGGCAGACCATCGCATTGTCCTGGTGGACGTCGCCACTGCGTCGGCGCTCGCGCAGGTGCTGCCGGTGCTGCTGCTCACGCTCACCGTCGAGCTGAGGCGGACCCAGCTGCACCGGACCCAGCCGCGACTGCTGCTCGGCGGCTTGTTCGTGATATTCGGTGTCGTCGAGACGGTCCTTGTGATTTCGATCGACGGTTCGCTGATCCCGTTCCAGTGGTTCGATCTGGTGTCCGCGCTGGCGATCCTGGGTCTTCTCGCGGTCATCTTCTGGATGTCGCTCGTCGACTCACCCCGACGCGAGTGAGGGTCAGCGCGACGCCCGGTTGACCGCCGAGACCACCGCGCGCAGTGATGCGGTGGTGATCGACGGTGCGATGCCGACACCCCACACGGTGTTGCCGCCGACCGAGGCCTCGACGTAGGCCGCGGCTTGCGCCTCCTCACCGGCCGACAGCGCGTGCTCGGAGTAGTCGAGAACCGATACGTCAATCCCTATGGCGCCCAACGCATCGACGAACGCGGCGAGCGGGCCGTTGCCGGCGCCGACGATCTCGCGCTCGACACCGTCGACCATCACCACGGCCTCGATGGTGTCGGTGCCGCCGTCCACCTCCGCGGCCGTCACCTTCTGGCGGATGCGTTCAAGGGGACGGATCGGCGCCAGATACTCCTCGGCGAAGACGTCCCACATCTCCTTCGGGGACACCTCGCCGCCCTCGCCGTCGGTGATCTTCTGAATCGCCTGGCTGAACTCGATCTGCAGCCGTCGCGGAAGTGCCAGACCGTGATCGGCCTTCATGATGTAGGCGACGCCGCCCTTGCCGGACTGCGAGTTCACCCGGATGACGGCCTCGTAGGTGCGACCGACATCCTTCGGGTCGATCGGCAGATACGGCACCTGCCAGAGGATGTCGTCGACATCTTGGTCGGCGGCGTCCGCATCGACCTTCATCTGGTCCAGGCCCTTGTTGATGGCGTCCTGGTGGCTGCCCGAGAAGGCGGTGTAGACCAGATCGCCGCCGTACGGGTGTCGTTCGTGCACCGGCAGCTGATTGCAGTACTCGACGGTGCGACGGATCTCGTCGATGTTCGAGAAGTCGATCTGCGGGTCGACGCCGCGCGAGAACAGGTTCAGTCCCAGCGTCACCAGGCAGACGTTCCCGGTGCGCTCACCATTGCCGAACAGGCAGCCCTCGATCCGGTCGGCACCGGCCTGATAGCCCAATTCGGCTGCGGCGACGGCGGTTCCGCGATCGTTGTGCGGATGCAGGCTCAAGATGATGCTGTCGCGAGGGCTCAGATGCCGATGCATCCACTCGATCGAGTCGGCGTAGACGTTCGGGGTCGCCATCTCGACGGTCGCGGGCAGGTTGACGATCAGCGGCGCGTCGGGCGTCGGCGCGATGATCTCGGCGACGGCGTTGCACACGTCGACCGCGTACTCAAGTTCGGTGCCCGTGTAGGACTCCGGCGAGTACTCGAACCGCCACTGGGTGCCGGGATACTTCTTGGCCTCCTCCACGCACATCCGCGCGCCGTCGGTGGCGATCGCCTTGACCGCGTCGCGGTCGGCGCGGAACACCACCCGCCGCTGCAGGATCGACGTGGAGTTGTAGAAGTGCACGATCGCGCGCGGCGCGCCTTCACAGGCCTCAAACGTCCGCTCGATCAGTTCCGGGCGGCACTGCGTCAGCACCTGGATGGTGACGTCGTCCGGGATGACGCCTTCGGTGATGATCTCGCGGACGAAGTCGAAGTCGGTCTGGCTGGCCGACGGGAAGCCGACCTCGATCTCCTTGTAGCCCATCCGCACCAGCAGGTCGAACATGCGGCGCTTGCGCTGCGGGCTCATCGGGTCGATCAGCGCCTGGTTGCCGTCGCGCAGGTCGACCGCGCACCACATCGGCGCGGATTCGATGACCCTGTCCGGCCAGGTGCGGTCGGCCAACGTGATGTTCTCGACCTCGTCGGCGAAGCTGCGGTACCGATTGACCGGCATCGTCGAACCGCGCTGGGTGTTCCACGCCGGCTGGCCGGGATGGGGCGGACCCGACGGCTTGGTGATCTGACGGACCGACGAGAACGCGTCGGGGGAATCGGGTGATGGTTTCGAGAACGTGGTCACGGTATTGCTCCGGGAGTTTGAAGGGGGACTCGACCGGCGCATCGCGAACACCCGCGACGGGAAGCCGGTCTGATCAGACCCCGTCGCGGCTGCCGAGAAGGAGCACCCGCTGCACGTCGCACACTGTACTCCCGGCCCGGGCACCTCACAAAATGCAGCTCGCGGGCGCTAGACCTGCGAGTCGGGGAACGCGATCACCGACAGGAACCGGATCGGCAACTCGATCAGGTCCACCGGCCCGTGTGCGCCCTCCCCGTCGAACTGCAGCGAGTCACCGGGATGGAGCCGGTACACCGACCGGCTGTGGCTGTAGTCCATGACCCCTTCGAGGACGTAGATGAACTCGGTGCCGGGGTGCTGGAACAGGGGGTAGGTCTGGCTCTTCTCCGACAGCGTGACCTGCAGGCATTCCAGTCGCTTGTGTTCGCCGCGCAGCGAGCCGAGCAGCTGGTACTCGTGACCCTCGCGGGTGCCCTCGCGCACGATGCGCGCACCGGTGCCCGCCTTGACGAAGGCGGCGGGCCGCTCGACGTCGGCGCCGCGGAACAGGCTGGTGACCGGGACGTCGAAGCCCGTCGCCAGCAGCGCGAGGGTGCTCAGGCTGCAGGACGTCTGGGCGTTCTCGATCTTGCTCATCATCGCCTTGGAGATGCCGACCCGCGCGGCCATCTCGGCGACCGTCAAACCCTGCTGCAGGCGGAGCCGCCGGACGTTGCGCCCGATGGCCGCCTCGATCTCGAGCTCGGAGACAGGCGCCTGCGGATCGCGGTCGCGGGCGGTGCCGGATCTGTTGCGGAGCAGCGGTACGTCAGACATGTCTACTGGCAGGAATCATCGCATCTGGCCCGCGCCCACATACGGATGCGGGCTCGTCAGCAGGTCGCCGTCGACAAAGCGCGACAGCCGGAAGTCGGTCTCGGGGATGCGCGGGTCGCTGCTGCGCCCGTCGATGACCAGGTCGGCGATGAGCCGGCCGACGGCGGGCGCGATCTTGAAGCCGTGTCCGCTGAAGCCCGCCGCCACCAGCACGCCGTCGATTGCGGTGGTGCTGATCACCGGGTTCCAGTCCGGGGTGGCGTCATAACAACCTGCGTAGCTGCCCGTGATCGCCGCATCGGTGAACCCGGGGAACCGGGTGCCGACCCGTTCGACGGTCAGGTCGACGAACGACTCGGTTGCGCGGTTGGAGTACGCGTCGGGGTCGGCGTTCTCGGGTTCGGACAGGTCGCTGTTGCCGAACAGGATCTCGCCGCCCAGTTCCGGGCGTACGTACTGCAGCGAGACCAGGTCGGAGAACACGGGCACCGGTCCGACATCCACGCCGGGGGAGATCAGCACGATCTGCTCGCGCACCACCCTGATGGGTACGTCGATGCCGTACGGCGCGAGGAACGGTTGCGTCCACACGCCGGTGGCGACGACGACGGTGCGCGCCCAGACCGTGTCGCCGTCGGCGGTGCGGACACCGGTGACGCGGCGGCCGTCGAGCACGAGTTCGGTTGCGGCCGTGCCCTGCCGGATGCGCACACCCGCGGCGCGCGCCGAAAACGCGAACGCCTGTGCGGTCTGGTACGCGTCGCCGTAGCCGCCGCGCGGCTCCCATCCGAAGGCGGCGAACGGTGACAGGTCGGCCCACGGCCACATCCGCGCGACCTCGTCGACGTCGATCTCCTCGGTCTGCACGCCGACGGACCGTTGTGCGGCAAGGCTTTTACGCAGTGCGTCGACGTCCTGTGGGCCGACGCCGACGACGTAGCCGGTCTGGCGGAAGCCGATGTCGAGCGCCTGGTCCCCCAGAAACTGCTGAGGCTTCTCGAACACCTCCAGCCCGACGGCGGCCATCGCCGCCAGCGAGCTCACCCCGTAATGGCAGCGGACGATGCCGCTCGACTTGCCGGTCATGCCGGATGCGACGGTGTTACGTTCCAGCACAACGACATCGGTGACTCCGCGTTGACTCAGCGCCCATGCCGCGGCGGCGCCCTCGATGCCGCCGCCGATGATCACGACGTCCGCAGTGGTCACGTGCCGGGGATCCAATTCGTGCCGGCGAGTGGGACGCGCGCCATCGCGGCCGCCTCGATCGTGACCGCAACCAGGTCTTCCGGCTCGAGATGACACACGTGGGACTTGCCGCAGGCCCGGGCGATGGTCTGGGCCTCCATCGTCAGCACCCGCAGGTAATTGGCCAATCGGCGACCGCCTTCGACCGGATCGAATCGCGCCGCCAACTCCGGGTCCTGCGTGCTGATGCCCGCGGGATCGGTACCGTCCTGGAAGTCGTCGAAGAAACCCGCTGCGCTACCGAGCTTCTCGTACTCGGCGGCGTAACGAGGATGGTTGTCGCCCAACGCGATCAGCGCCGCCGTGCCGACGGCGACGGCGTCGGCGCCCAGCGCCAGGGCCTTGGCGACGTCGGCGCCCGTGCGGATGCCGCCCGAGACGATCAGCTGCACCCGCCGATGCACGCCGAGTTCCTGCAGCGCGTGCACCGCCTCCGGTACGGCGGCCAGCGTCGGGATGCCGACGTGTTCGATGAACACCTCCTGGGTGGCGGCCGTGCCGCCCTGCATACCGTCGACGACGACCACGTCGGCGCCGGCGTGCACCGCGAGTTTGACGTCGTAGTAGGTGCGAGTGGCGCCGATCTTGACGTAGATCGGCTTCTCCCAGTCGGTGATCTCGCGCAACTCGTTGATCTTGATGGTCAGGTCGTCCGGGCCGGTCCAGTCCGGGTGCCTGCACGCCGAACGCTGGTCGATACCCTCGGGCAGCGTGCGCATCGCCGCGACGCGCGGCGAGATCTTCTGCCCCAACAACATTCCGCCACCGCCGGGTTTGGCCCCCTGGCCGAGCACCACCTCGATCGCGTCGGCCTTACGCAGGTCGTCGGGATTCATCCCGTATCGCGACGGAAGATACTGATAGACCAGGTACTTGCTCTGGCCGCGTTCCTCGGGGGTCATGCCGCCGTCACCGGTGGTCGTCGAGGTGCCGACCTCGCTGGCGCCACGTCCGAGGGCCTCCTTGGCCGGCCCGCTCAACGCACCGAACGACATTCCTGCGATCGTGACCGGAATATCGAGGTGCAACGGATGTTTGGCGTGACGGTCGCCGAGAACCACGTCGGTGGCGCACCTCTCGCGATATCCCTCCAGTGGATAACGCGACATCGACGCCCCGAGGAAGAGGAGGTCGTCGAAGTGCGGCAGCGGCCGCTTGGCGCCCCAGCCGCGGATGTCGTAGATGCCGGTTTCGGCCGCGCGTTGGATGGCGGCGATGGTGGTGCGGTCGAAGGTTGCGGATTCGCGGAGGGCCCAGGGGTTCATCAGTAGCTCGATGCGTTGTCGATGTGGAAGTGGTAAAGGGACCGCGCCGACCCGTAGCGGGTGTACGCATGCGTGTCATCGTCGAATCCCGCGGCCGCCAACAGCTCCCGCAGCTCCCGATGGTGTTCGGGCTGCATCGGTTCGGCGATGCAGTCGGCACCCAGCGACGCGACCTCGCCGCGCACGTAGATCCGGGCCTCGTAGATCGAGTCCCCGAGCGCTTCGCCGGTGTTCCCGCGCACGACGAGGCGACCCGCCTGCGCCATGAACGCGCTCATGTGGCCGATGTCCCCGCCCACGACGATGTCCACTCCTTTCATCGAGATGCCGCACCGTGCCGCGGCGTTGCCGTCGATGACCAGCAGGCCGCCGTGGGCCGTCGCACCCGCCGACTGTGAGGCGCTGCCCTTGACGCGGACGAGACCGCTCATCATGTTCTCGGCGACGCCCGTGCCCGCATTGCCGTTGATGGTCACTTCGGCCCGCTGGTTCATGCCCGCGGCGTAGTAGCCGACGTGGCCGTCGACGGTCACCCGTACGGGTGCGTCGAGGCCGACCGCGACGTTGTGTGCGCCCGCGGGATTGGCGATCACGAAGTCACCGGACAGCCCCGGCGCATGCAAAGCCGCGTTGACCTCGCGGAGGGGAGTGGTGGCCAGGTCGTACGCGATGGCCGATGAGGGCTTGCCCGAAGAGCATGTCAGCGTGTCCATGCGTAGACCACTTCCGGTTCGGGTTCGAAGATCTTGGCGGCGCCGACACCGGGAAGGCCGGCCAGTGCGCGGTATTCGCTCGCCATCGCCACCCAGTCGGCGGTCTCGGCGATCACGGCGGGCTTGCACGCGATCGCATCGCGCACCACCGCAAACGAATCGCGGTTGGACACCAGCAGCGTGTAGAAGCCGTCGAATTTCGCGCACAGTTCCTTCAGCGCGGTCTTCACGTCGCAACCCGCCGCGAGTCGGTGCGCGACGAACCGGGCTCCGACCTCGGTGTCGTTCTCGCTGTCGAAACGCACTCCGGCAGCGCGCAGTTCGCGGCGGATGGTGGCGTAGTTGGCGAACGACCCGTTGTGTACCAGGCACTGCTCGGGCCCGACCGCGTACGGGTGGCATCCAGCGGGTGTCACGGCCGATTCGGTCGCCATCCGGGTGTGGCCGACGCCCTGCCAGCCCTGCGCCTTGGCCAGGTTCCAGTTCTCGGTCAGCGTTCGTGGGTGACCCACCCCCTTGAGCACCGCGAGGTCGGTGCCGAACCCGGCGACCAACGCATCGGGGTAGGCGGTCCGTACGGCGTCGTGCAGCGTCTCGGTCGGCGCCTTCGCAGTGACCAGGTACGTCGCGTCATACCGCGTCACCGTGACATCGAAACCGATGGCCTCCGCGGTCGGTTCGGTCCCCAGAACGGAGACACAACTCGTGTCGGGCGGCGCCAACGCCGGATCGCCGTAGACCGCGATTCCCGCGGAGTCCGAACCGCGGTCGCCCATTTCGCACAGCATGTCGGTGAGCAGTTCCCCCAGGCGGGGATACAGGTCGGGGTTTCGCAGATGCAGGCCCACGATTCCGCACATCGTCAGGCTCCTCCTCAGAAGGCGGTCAGGTAGTTGTCGATCTCCCATGTGGTGACCGCGCTGTGGTAGGCGAAGAACTCGTCGCGCTTGAGCTTCGCGAAGTAGGAGGCCACGCCGTCACCGGTGGCGTCCAGCACACCGGCGATGACGGGATCGCTTTCGAGCTCGTCGACCGCGTGCAGAAGCGTGGCGGGCAGCGGCGAGCGATGCTGAGCGCCAACGGGTCCGGGGTCGGTGCTGCGCTTGATCCCGTCCAGCCCGGCGCCCAGAGCGGCCGCGATCGCCAGGTACGGGTTGGCCGAGCCGTCGCTGCCCCGCAACTCGATGCGCTGGGCGTCGGGCACCCGGATGTAGTGCGTGCGGTCGTTGCCGCCGTAGCTCGGGGTGTTCGGCGACCAGGAAGCACCCGACGCCGTCGTGGTGGCCCTGGTTCGCTTGTAGGAGTTGACGGTTGGCGCGACAACCGCCTGAAGCGCGCACGCGTGCTCGAGTATCCCGCCGAGGAACGCGTAGGCCGTTTCGGACAGGCCGAGGCCGTGTTCATCGGGTTCGTCGGGTCCGGCCGGAAACACCGGCCGGCCCGCGCTGGTCAGCGACACATGCAGATGCAGGCCGCTGCCCGTGCGGTCGGCGAACGGTTTGGGCATGAAGGTGGCCACCATTCCGCGCTCGGCGGCGATCGTCGAGAGCAGATAGCGCAGCGTCACCACCCGGTCGGCGGTGGTGAGCGCGTCGGCGAACTCGAAGTTCTGCTCGAATTGACCGTTGCCGTCCTCGTGGTCGTTGGCGTAGTTGGACCAGCCCAGCTGGTTCATCGCCCGGGAGATGGTGGTGAGGTGGTCGTACATCCGGGTGACGCCGCGCGCGTCGTAACAGGGCTGGGCGGCCGTGTCGGCGGCGTCGGCGGTGCACAGCCCGCCGTCGGCGGTGCGGCGCAACAGGAAGTACTCGACTTCGGCGCCCACCCACGGCTCGAAGCCGGCGTCGGCGGCCTGCTCGATCAGCGCCTTGAGGATGACGCGCGGCGCGTACGGCCACGGCGCGCCCTCGACGTGCGGGTCGCAGTGCACGATCGCCAGCCCGTCCTTGATGAACGGGATCGGGGTGAACGACTCGACGTCCGGGATCGCCATCATGTCAGGGTCTTTGGGCTCCTGGCCCATCGCTCCGACGGCGTATCCGGCGAACCCGACGCCGTCGGTCGCGAGCAGCTCGACCGCCTCGACGGGAACCAACTTGGCGCACGGCTTGCCGCGCAGGTCGACGAACAGGGCGAGGATGAACGTCGTCCCGGACTCCTCGGCCAGGGTGGCCAGATCTTTGGACATTGCTTTCGAACCTGTCTTCTGTAATGAATCTCTGTGTCGTGGAAGGAAACTCGAAAGGGCCGAAATGGCCGGCGCGGCAACGTACGCCGCGCCGGCCGGGTCCGGGTCAGGCGGGTTGCAGTGCGTACGCCGAGTCGCGGTGGAACTTGGCGTCGATGCCGGTCGCTTCCTCATCGGGCGAGATGCGGATGCCCATCGTCTTCTTGATCGCGAAGGCGATGATGAACGCCACGACGAACGAGTACGCCATGACCGCACCCGCGGCAACCGCCTGCTTCCACAGCTGCTCGATGCCGCCGCCGTAGAACAGGCCATTGGTGGCGCCGGGCATCGCCTCGCTGGCGAAGAAGCCGATCAGCAGCGTTCCGATCAGGCCACCGACGAGGTGCACCCCGACGACGTCGAGGCTGTCGTCGTAGCCGAACCGGTCCTTGAGGCCGACGGCATACACGCAGATCGCGCCCGCGATCGCGCCGACGCAGATGGCCCCGACCGGTGTCACCGAACCGCAGGCGGGGGTGATCGCCACAAGCCCGGTGATCGCACCCGAGGCCGCGCCGACACCGGTGACGTGGCCGGTCTTGATCTTCTCGAACGTCAGCCAGGCCAGCGTCGCCGCGCACGTCGCGACGAACGTGGTCACCATGACGATCGCCGCCGACGTGCCCGCCGACAGGGCCGAACCGCCGTTGAAGGCATACCAGCCCGCCCACAGCAGGCCCGCGCCGAGCAGGGTCAGCGGCACGTTGTGCGGCTTGCGGCTGCCGAACAGCGCCGACCGGCCGAGCACGATCGCGATGGCCAGCGCCGCAGCGCCGGCGTTGATGTGCACCGCGGTGCCACCGGCGAAGTCCAGCGCACCGAGCTTGTTGGCGATCCAGCCGCCGACCGAACCCTCGGTCACCACGCCGTCGAACGCGAACACCCAGTGCGCGGCGGGGAAGTACACGAGCACGGCCCACAGGCCGGCGAAGACCATCCAGGCGCTGAACTTCATCCGATCCGCGGCCGCGCCGGAGATGAGCGCGACGGTGATCGCGGCGAACAGGGCCTGGAACAACGCGAACAAACTGATCGGCAGGCCGTCGACGGTCGTCATCGCCTCGGTCAGGTCGGTCAACCCGTCGAATTCGGTGAAGCTGCCGATGAATCCGCCGTAGGACGTGCCGAACACCATCGAGAAGCCGAACAGTACCCAGAGGACGCCGACGAGCGCCGCGGCGCCGAAGGTCATCATCATCATGTTGGTCGAGCTCTTCACCGACACCATGCCGCCGTAGAAGAGCGCGAGACCCGGGATCATCAGCGTGAGCGCGATGATGCAACACAGCATGAACGCCGTGGTTCCTGTATCCATTAACCATCTCCTGAAAGTGATGCGGCCCGATTCGGGGCCGTTCACTGTCAGTAATCAACGTTTCTGTTACGTGGACCGGCTCGCGAGGTTGCGCGTACGTTACGAATCCGGCGCCTGGCTAGAGTTGCGGCGGTGATGAGTCTTGACCGGCGATGGTGGGTGGCGATCGCCGTCGTGGTGATCGCGATCGTGGCACTGGTCTACAGCCAACTGCAGCAACCGCCCGAAGAATGCCGCCCGGTCCTCGACTTCCTCGAATACAACCAGCAGCAGAACGACTTGATCAGCTCGAAGAGCGAGGGCGCCGAGGGCCCGCCGACCGCGGCCGAGGAGATCGCGTACCGGGAATGGGCCGACGGCCTCTCCGAGCGCGCGCGCAAGATCGACACCCCCGAGCTGCGGTTCACCGCGGTCGAGGTCGCCGACCTCGCCGGGCTGTTCGTCCAGAAGTTGCCCCAGGCGCGCGCGGAGACGCAGAACAGGGCTCCGGGCGCCCCGGCGCCGGAGATCTACTACGAGATGTCGGCGCTCGACAACCAACTACGGCGCAAGCTCGCCGAGCTGTCCGAGGCCTGCACGAACTGAGCGCCTCATACGATGCGTGTCGTGTGCACCCGCGTCGTCTACCTCGGAACCGATAACCGCAACATCACCGGCCGCTCCATGGACTGGAAGTCGGAGATCCAAACGAATCTGTGGGCGCTGCCGCGCGGCGTCCACCGAACCGGTCAGGCCGGCACCGGCTCCGCGGAGTGGACGTCGAAGTACGGCAGCGTGGTCGCGACCGGCTACGACATCAGCACAACCGATGGCGTGAACGAGGCCGGACTCGTTGTCAACCTGCTGTGGCTGGCCGAATCGGTGTATCCCGCCGAAACCGCCGGGGGTCCCGCGGTTTCGCTGGCGCTGTGGGGCCAGTACGTGCTCGACAACTTCGCGACGGTTGGCGAGGCGGTGGCGGCGCTGACTGCCACCCCGCTGCGGGTGGCCACCGCCCAGGTCCCCGGCGAGGAGCGGATGGCGACGCTGCACCTGGCGATGTCGGATGCCGGCGGCGACAGCGCGATCGTCGAGTACATCGACGGTGAGCAGGTCGTTCACCACGGCAGCCAGTACCGGGTGATGACGAACTCGCCGACCTTCGACAAGCAGCTGGCGATCAGCGAGTACTGGAAGCAGATCGGTGGCACCGTGATGCTGCCGGGGACCAATCGTGCCGCGGACCGGTTCGTGCGGGCGTCGTTCTACATCGACGCGGTCCCCAAGACCGACGACCCGCTGCTGGCCGCCGCGACGGTGTTCAGCGTCGTGCGCAACGCGTCGGTGCCGTACGGGATCTCCACGCCCGACGAGCCGAACATCTCGACCACTCGCTGGCGCACGGTCGTCGACCACAAGGCGTTGCGCTACTTCTTCGAGTCGGCGCTGTCGCCGAACACGTTCTGGGTCGAGCTGAGCAACCTCGACTTCTCGCCGGGCGCCCCGACGCTGCGGCTGCCGCTCGGCGAGGGCGAGAAGACGATCTACGCCGGTGATGCCAGCGCAAGCTTCGAGGAAGCCGACCCGTTCCCGTTCCTCGGAGTTGCCTGATCGTCGCGGGTTCCCGCCGGCCCACCACGGGGGAAAGAAATCGGATGCGCGCAGCCCTTATCCTTGTTGGGATCCTTCCCAGCACTTGAAAGGCTTGATCAGTGGCGCTCGTCGTGCAGAAGTACGGCGGATCCTCGGTTGCCGACGCCGAGCGGATCCGACGCGTGGCCGAGCGGATCGTCGAGACGCGCAAGCAGGGCAACGACGTGGTCGTGGTCGTCTCGGCGATGGGCGACACCACCGACGAGCTCCTCGACCTGGCCAACCAGGTGTGCCCGGCGCCGCCGCCGCGCGAGATGGACATGCTGCTGACCGCCGGTGAGCGCATCTCCAACGCGCTGGTCGCGATGGCCATCCACTCGCTCGGCGCGCAGGCCCGCTCGTTCACCGGTTCGCAGGCCGGCGTGATCACCACCGGCATCCACGGCAACGCGAAGATCATCGACGTCACCCCCGGCCGGTTGCGGGACGCGCTCGACGAGGGCGTCATCGTCCTGGTCGCCGGGTTCCAGGGGGTCAGCCAGGACAGCAAGGACGTCACCACGCTGGGGCGCGGCGGGTCGGACACCACGGCCGTGGCGTTGGCCGCGGCGCTGAAAGCTGACGTCTGCGAGATCTACACCGACGTCGACGGCATCTTCACCGCGGACCCGCGGATCGTGCCCAACGCGCACCACCTCGACCAGGTCAGCTTCGAGGAGATGCTGGAGATGGCCGCCTGCGGCGCCAAGGTGCTGATGCTGCGCTGCGTGGAGTACGCCCGGCGCTACAACGTGCCGATACGCGTCCGCTCGTCATACTCGGACAACCCGGGCACCCTGGTGACCGGATCGATGGAGGACATTCCCGTGGAAGACGCCATTCTGACCGGAGTCGCACACGACCGCAGTGAGGCCAAGGTCACCGTGGTCGGTATCCCGGACGTGCCGGGCTATGCCGCCAAGGTGTTCCGCGCCGTCGCGGACGCCGACATCAACATCGACATGGTGTTGCAGAACATCTCCAAGGTCGAGGACGGCAAGACCGACATCACGTTCACCTGTCCGCGGGACAACGGCCCGGCCGCGGTGCAGAAGCTGAGCTCGCTACAGAGCGAGATCGGTTTCACCGGTGTGCTCTACGACGACCTCATCGGCAAGGTCTCGCTGGTGGGCGCAGGCATGAAGAGCCATCCCGGGGTGACCGCCAAGTTCTGCGAGACGTTGGCCGAGGTCGGGGTCAACATCGACCTGATCTCCACGTCGGAGATCCGGATCTCGGTGCTGGTCAAGGACACCGATCTGGACAAGGCGGTCGCCGCGCTGCACGAAGCGTTCGGCCTGGGCGGCGACGAGCAGGCCATGGTGTACGCGGGGACGGGCCGTTAAATGGTCAACATCGGTGTGGTTGGCGCGACCGGTCAGGTCGGCCAGGTGATGCGAACGCTGTTGGAGGAACGCGACTTTCCGGCCACCAGTGTGCGGTTCTTCGCCTCGGCGCGGTCGCAGGGCAAGAAGCTCCCCTTCCGGGGGCAGGAGATCGAGGTCGAGGACGCCGCGACCGCCGATCCCTCGGGCCTGGACATCGCGTTGTTCTCCGCGGGGGCGACGATGTCGCGTGTGCAGGCGCCGCGGTTCGCCGAAGCCGGCGCCATCGTGGTCGACAACTCCTCGGCCTGGCGCAAGGACCCCGACGTGCCGCTGGTGGTCAGCGAGGTGAACTTCGCGCGTGACGTGCGGGGCGTCACCCTCAAGAAGGGCATCATCGCGAACCCGAACTGCACGACGATGGCCGCGATGCCGGTGCTCAAGCCGCTGCACGACGAAGCGGGCCTGGTGCGCATGATCGCCTCGACCTATCAGGCGGTGTCGGGCAGCGGTGTCGCCGGGGTGGAGGAGTTGTTCGGCCAGGCCAGCGCGGTCGTGAACAACAGCCGTGATCTGGTGGCCGACGGTTCGGCGGTCGACTTCCCGGCGCCCTCGAAGTACGTCGCGCCGATCGCGTTCAACGTCGTCCCGCTGGCCGGGTCCTACGTCGACGACGACTCCGGTGAAACCGACGAGGATCAGAAGCTGCGCAACGAGACCCGAAAGATCCTGGACATCCCGGACCTGGCGGTGAGCGGTACGTGCGTGCGGGTGCCGGTGTACACGGGGCATTCGCTGTCGCTGAACGTCGAATTCTCCCAACCGCTTTCGGTGCAGCGGGCTACGGAGTTGTTGGGTGCGGCGCCGGGCGTGACGCTCGTCGATGTGCCGACACCGTTGGCCGCGGCGGGGGTGGACGATTCGCTGGTCGGCCGGATCCGGCAGGATCCCGGCGTGCCCGACGGGCGCGGGCTGGCGCTGTTCGTGTCCGGCGACAACCTTCGCAAGGGCGCGGCACTCAACACGATTCAGATCGCCGAGCTGCTGGCCCGGGGCTGATTTGCGTCGGGACCGACGTTTCGGCGGGAAATCGCGACTGCTTTCAGCCATTTCGTCGGTCTCGGCGCTGGGTCTCGTCGCGGCGCCATGGGCTTTCGCCCAGCCCGCGCCGATCCCCGATCCCGTGTTGCCGCCGCTGGCGCCCGGGCAGGTGATCAGGATCGGTCCGACGGCCGGAACCGGAACTCCGACACGTGATTACGGTATCGGGGCCACGGATCTGTGCGAGTTCATGGAGTTTCCCAGCGGCATCCTGCAGGTGTGCGGCGACAGTTTCGCCGGGCAGGGGGTCGGCTACGGGGGATGGTTCTCGCCGATCGCATTGCACGTCGAGACGGAGTCGATCGGCGACCCGGGCGGCGTGCGCTACGACGGTGTGACCGGAACCGACCGCCCGCTGTTGGCCGATCCGACGCCACCGGGCATGTCGCAACTGCCGGCGGGCGTCGTCCAGATCAACCGGCAGAACTACCTGATGGTCACCACCGTGCGGGAGCTTGATCCGCAAAGCTCACGGCTGGTGAAAGCCGACCCGGCGCAAGGTAATTGGCCCACGCTGCCGGACTCTGAGCGTCCCGCCTCCTATGCCGACGGCAGGCAGTCGCAGATCAGCGGCTACTACGACCCGATCCCGCGCGCCGACTCCGAAACCGGGTGGGTCTACATCGTGGCCAACAATTTCGACCGCAGCGCGCCGCTGGAGCTGTACCGGGCCACGCCGCAGGAGTTCGAGGACCGGTCGAGTTGGCAAGGCTGGTCGGCAGATTCCGGGTGGGGCAGTCCGCCGACACCGCTGTGGCCGGACGCGGTCGGCGAGATGAGCATCCGCCAGATCGACGGGAAAACCGTGCTGTCGTATTTCAACGCCACCACCGGGAACATGGAGATGCGGGTGGCCAACGACCCCACCGGGCTGGGCACCGCGCCGGTGACGACCGTCGTCGTGGCCTCCGAATGGCCCGACCCGGCAGACCATCTCGGGCCACCGGAGAGCAACCGCCTGGCCCAACCGTACGGCGGCTACATCTCACCGGGATCGACGCTCGACGAGGTGCGGGTGTTCGTCAGTCAGTGGAACACCGGACCGCGCGGCGGGTCGCCGTACCGGGTGATCCAGTTCGCGGTCAACCCGTTCAAGCCGTAGTCATAACACCGGGTCAGGCGACGGTGCTGCCGTGCTCGGCTGACTCGCCGATGGTGGCGCCGTCGTCGCCGATGATCGTGCGCATCAACACCTGGTGCTCGCGGTCGCCGCGCGCGGTTGCCCTCGCGATACCGCCGGGCAGGGCGACCGCGGCCACACTGCGGGTCAGGTTCACCGGTAGCCGCAGCACCGGATACCACGGCAGATGGGGGCGCAGGCCCAGTGCGCGCATCGTCCGCGGCCCCAGAAAGCCGCTGGTGACCGAAAGATGTTGGGCCCGTGCGATACGACGCCGGATCGCGGGCATCGTGTCGTAGTGCCAGATCATCGGGTCGTCGGCCATCGGAACCGCCAGCTGCCTCGACGACTCGTCGGGTTCGGCGAGCGCGCCCAGGGTGTGATAGAGCACCCGGATGCTGTCGCGGAACCCGCGCGGCAGCCACTCGTCCTCCACGCCCATCAACCATCCGACATAGCGGGTCAAGTGTGCGACGGCGTCATAGTCCTTCGGCCGCAACACGATTCCCATCCCCACGACGCCGACGGCAGGTGCGACCAGCGCGCCGATCAGCGTCGCCGCCATATCGGTCTGGTTGATCGGGACGCCCCAGTCGTCGGCGCGCCAGTCGGGCATCGCGGACACATGGCGGCGCACCAGTCCGTGGATGAGCCGAACCCGAAGGGTGGACCGGTAACCGGCGCCCAGGTGCTCGAGACCACCGTCGGAGATGACGTCCATCGCCCACTGCATCGTCTCGGCGAAGCGCTTGTTCGAACCCTTCTCCAGGGCGCCGGTGCGCAACAGCGTCTTGTTGAAACCCGAGAACTGGTAGCCGCCGAGCAGTGACACGTCACGTGCGACGTACATGCCGTCGGCGCCGCCACGACGCAGCGCCTGCGCACCGCGGCGCAGTTTCACCGGGTCGACCCAGTCGGGCAGCTTCTCCACGGCCGTGAAGAATTCGCGCAACGGTTCCGGGGCGTCGGGAACCGCGTCGATTCCGTAGGTGAGCGCCCGGTCGAACAACGGGCGGGTCTGCTTCACGCCGACGCCTGACATCCACTCGACGAGGCGGTCCATCGGTTCGTCCCCGACGGTCAGCCGCTCACCCAGCCTGCGCCACTGCGCCGGTGTGGGCTCGCCGATGGCCAGCGCCTTGGCGATGACGCGGATGCCGGCCGGGACGGGGCGAGGCCGCTCCGGGTGACGCGTCGGGATCGGGCGCTGCATGGTCTCTGGCTTCCCTTCCGGCAACTGACAACGCGTGTAGTCGAAGCTATTCCGCGGCCTGAGCGGTGTCAATCGGCGGACCGGCGACCGCTTTCACAGCCGACTCATAGGTGCCACATGACGGGCTCATCGAAACGGCTCGCATGATGGCAGCCATGACCGAAACACCATCCGAACCGGCCACCACCCCCGTGGTCGCGGGACCCCACCCTGATCACCTGACCCCGCGCCGCTCCAAGCTCGGCGCCGCTGCCGCATGGGTCGGCATTGCCGCCGGTGTCGTGTTCATCGTCGCGGTGATCTTCTTCTCCGGTTTCATCCTCGGTGCGCACTCGGGAGGCGGCCACCACCGCGGCGGCCATCACGGCGGCCACGATCGCGACGTCGCGATCTTCCATCGTGGACCGCCGCCGGGAGGCCCGATGATGCCGGGCGGACCGGGTCAGCGACCGCCGTTCGGGCCGGGCGCCGACGGCCCGCGGTTCCAGCCGCCGCAGTCCCCCGAGGCTCCGACCACGACGGCGCCGTCGCGTCCGTAAAGCCATCCCCCCTTCTGGTGTGCACTCAGATCGACAATGGGCCGTGAATCGGCCGAACCGGCGATCTGAGTGCACACCAGCGCCGATACCCGGTGCGGGACGGGCGTCTTGCCGTCTACGCGTGGGCTGGCATGATCGAGCCCATGAGCATTGAGGTCAAGTACACCGCAGAGTCCACCGCGTCCGGAGGCGGCCGTGACGGCCACGTCCGTTCCTCCGACGGCAAGATCGATCTCGACACCCGCCCGCCCAAGGAGCTCGGCGGCAGCGGCGAGGGCGTCAACCCCGAACTGCTGTTCTCGTCGGGTTACGCGGCATGCTTCCTCGGCGCACTGCGGCTGCAGGCCCGCAACAACAAGATCGACATCGACGAAGCCACCTCGATCACCGCGCAGGTCGGCTTCGGACCGGACTCCGAGGGCGGGTTCGGGCTCACGGCTCACCTGATCGGCTACCTGCCCGGCCTCGAGCAGAGCGTGGCCGACGACCTGATGGCCAAAGCGCACGACTTCTGCCCGTACTCGAAGGCCACCCGCGGCAACATCGAAGTCAAGTTGTCCGCGAAGGTCTGACCGGTGCGGACGGTCGCCGCGGCGGGCGTCGGCGTGGCCATCGGGCTGTCGGTCATGGCACCCGCCGGCCCCGCCGCAGCGCGCCCATCCGATCCGGGCGTGGTCAACTACGCCGTGCTCCCGAAGGGCTCGGTGGGCAATATCGTCGGCGCGACAATGCGATTCGAGTCGTTGTTCGCAGAGCCGGTGCAGACCTTCTCGGTCGACCTTCCTGCGTGCAACAACTGGGCGGACATCGGCCTGCCCGACGTCTACGCCGACCCCGATCTCGCATCGTTCAACGGCGCGGTGACCCAGGAGTCGCCGACGGATGCGACGCATCTGGTCAAACAAGCGGTCGGGGTGTTCGCGACGACCGACGCCGCCGATCGGGCCTTCCGTCGTGTCGTCGACCGCACGGCCGGCTGCAACGGGCAGACCACCGCGATGCACCTGGACAACTTCACGACCCAGGTGTGGACCTTCACCGGCGGGCCCACCACGGCCACCGATGCCGACTGGGTCAAACAGGAGGCGGGCACCGACCGGCGCTGCTTCACCACCACTCGCAAGCGCGAGAACGTCCTGCTGCAGGCGAAGGTCTGTCAGTCCGGCAACGGTGGCCCGGCGGTGAATGCGCTGGCCGGGGCGATGCAGAACACCCTCGGCCAGTAACCCGGGGCGGGGTTGGAGATCCTCGTAACGAAGGCGTCATCCAAAAAACGCTGGATTTGTCGGTCCCGTCTGGATGATGGTTGAAGGGGCAGCGGTCCACTCCCGGAAGGGGATGGTTGGGATGACCTTCACCATCGCGTCCGAGGTGGCGGACGCGCACCCGCCGCGGAGTCCTTGCGCCGAGCTGACCAGCGCTGATGCCGCCGCTCGCCAGGTCGGCGCCGGGTGCCTGCGGGACGGCCCGGTGGGCCGGGTGGGCCTCGAGATCGAGGCGCACTGCTTCGATCTGACCGATCCCGCGCGCAGGCCCCGCTGGGATGAGCTCACCGCCGCCATCGCCGGCCTGCCACCCCTACCGGGCGGCAGCAGGGTCACCGTCGAACCGGGCGGCGCCGTCGAACTGTCCGGTCCGCCGCTCGCGGGCCCGCTCTCAGCGATCGAGGCGATGGTCGCTGACCGCGCCGTGCTCTGCGCTGCGTTCGCGGGCGCCGGGTTCGGGTTGGTGTTATTGGGCGCAGATCCGCTGCGGCCGGCGCAGCGCGTCAACCCGGGCGCGCGCTATCGCGCGATGGAGGCCTTCTTCGCGGCCAGCGGCACTCCCGCCGCGGGTGCGGCGATGATGACCTCGACGGCTTCGGTGCAGGTCAACCTCGATGCGGGCCCACACGAGGGGTGGGCGGACCGCGTCCGGCTCGCGCATGCGCTCGGCCCCACGATGATCGCGATCACCGCGAATTCGCCGGTGCTGAGCGGCGACGACCCCGGCTGGCAGTCGACGCGGCAACGCGTGTGGAGCCAGCTGGATTCGGCCCGCTGCGGCCCGATCCTCGGCGAGAACGGCGAGGACCCGGCCAGTGATTGGGCCCGGTACGCGCTCAACGCTCCGGTGATGCTCGTCAACCACGCCGACGCCGACGCCGAACCGGTCACCGACTGGGTGCCGTTCGCCGACTGGGCCGACGGGCGGGTCGCGCTGGGCGGCCGCCGTCCCACCGCTGCCGACCTCGACTACCACCTGACCACGCTGTTTCCTCCGGTCCGCCCGCGGCAGTGGCTGGAGATCCGCTATCTCGACAGCGTGCCGGACGCGGTGTGGCCGGCGGTCGCGTTCACGTTGGTCACCCTCCTGGATGACCCGACGGCGGCCGAAATCGCCGCCGAAGCCACCGAACCCGTTGCCACCGCCTGGGATCAGGCCGCTCACGTCGGCCTGGCCGACCCCCGGTTGCGCGCCGCCGCGCAACGATGTGTGCGGGCGGCCGCGGAACGCGCGCCCGCAGAGCTCGCGGAATCGATGCAACGGCTCGTGCGTTCGGTCGAACAGGGACGCTGTCCGGCCGACGATTTCCGGGACCGCGCCGCACAACACGGGATCGCGCCCGCGGTCACGCAACTGGCACGAGGGGAACTGTGACACCTCGCGAAACCATCGCGCGCGAACTCACCCGGGCACGCCGGCGCACGCTGCGCCTCGTCGACTTCGACGACGCGGAGCTGGGCCGCCAGTACAGCCCGCTGATGAGCCCGTTGGTGTGGGACCTCGCGCACATCGGGCAGCAGGAGGAGCTGTGGCTGCTGCGCGAGGGAAACCCGGACCGGCCCGGCATGCTGCGCCCCGACGTCGAACGTCTCTACGACGCGTTCGTCAACTCCCGCGCCAGCCGCGTGAACTTGCCGCTGCTCCCGCCGTCGGATGCCAGGGCGTATTGCGCGACGGTGCGGGACAAGGTGCTCGACACGCTGGACGTCCTACCCGACGATGAGCCCGGTTTCGCGTTCGGCCTGGTGATCAGCCACGAGAACCAGCACGACGAGACCATGCTGCAGGCGCTGAACCTGCGAAGCGGGCCTCCGTTGCTCGACACCGGAACTGCGCTTCCCGAAGGCCGCCCCGACGTCGCGGGCACATCGGTGTTGGTGCCCGGCGGCGAGTTCGTCCTCGGCGTCGACGCGGCCACCGAACCGTACTCGCTGGACAACGAACGGCCCGCACACGTCGTCGACGTGCCCGCCTTCCGTATCGGACGCGTCCCGGTCACCAATGGCGAATGGCGCCAGTTCATCGAGGACGGTGGCTACGACGAGCCCCGGTGGTGGTCGGAGCGCGGTTGGGCACACCGAACCGAAGCAGGTCTGACCGCGCCACAGTTCTGGAATCCGGACGCCACCCGCACCCGGTTCGGCCACGTCGAGGAGATCCCCGACGACGAGCCGGTCCAGCACGTCACGTTCTTCGAAGCCGAGGCATACGCCGCGTGGTCGGGCGCCCGGCTGCCCACCGAGGTGGAATGGGAGAAGGCTTGTGCGTGGGACCCGGCGGTCGGAGCACGTCGCCGATACCCCTGGGGCGCAACCGAACCCACGGCTGCCCTGGCCAATCTCGGCGGCGACGCGCTGCGTCCCGCGCCCGTCGGCGCCTACCCGGGCGGGGCCTCCGCCTACGGCGCCGAGCAGATGCTGGGCGACGTGTGGGAGTGGACGACGTCGCCGCTGCGCCCGTGGCCGGGATTCACGCCGATGATCTACGAACGCTACTCACAGCCCTTCTTCGAGGGTGCTTACAAGGTGCTCCGCGGCGGATCGTGGGCGGTCGCGGCCAGTATCCTGCGGCCCAGTTTCCGCAATTGGGACCACCCGATCCGGCGCCAGATCTTCTCCGGCGTGCGACTGGCCTGGGATGCCGGCGATGAGCCGCTTGCGCGAAGAGAGAATGCCGGCGATGAGCCGCTTGCGCGAAGAGAGAACCGTTGATGTGCCGGCATCTCGGGTGGCTCGGTGAACCGGCCTCGGCGGCGTCGCTGATCCTCGAGCCCGCCAACGGTCTTCTCGTGCAATCGTATTCACCCCGCAGGCAGAAGCACGGGTTGATGAACGCCGACGGGTGGGGTGTGGGCTTCTTCGACGGTCAGACGCCGCGGCGCTGGCGCAGTGCGACGCCGATGTGGGGGGATGCCTCGCTCGCCTCGGTCGCACCCGCGTTGCGCAGCGGTTGTATCGTCGCCGCGGTGCGGTCTGCGAGCGTCGGCATGCCGATCGAGGCGAGCGCGGTGGCGCCGTTCACCGACGGGCGCTGGCTGCTCTCCCACAACGGGCTGGTCGACCGCCGGGCGCTGCCGCTGTCGCCCGCCGCCGAGTCGACCAACGACAGCGCCCTGCTCGCCGCGCTCATCTTCGACCGGGGACTGGACTCGCTGGGCGAGACCATCGTCGACGTCGCCGCGGCAGATCCGAACGCCCGGCTGAACATCCTGGCGGGCAACGGGTCACGACTGATCGCCACGACATGGGGCGACACACTGTCGGTGCTGCGACGCCGCGACGGCGTCGTGTTGGCCAGTGAACCCTACGACGACGATCCCGCCTGGGAGGAGATCCCTGACCGGCACCTCGTCGAGGTCACGTCGTCAGGAGTGCAACTGGCCGCATTGAAGGGAGCCTGATGGCGCGGGGATCCGATCACGCGGGCACGCTGTCGTTGTCGAACCACCTTTCGCCCGACTCGGCAGCGAACGCGCTGCGCCGGGACGTGTTCGACGGTTTGACATCGAGCCCGAAGTCGTTGCCGCCCAAATGGTTCTACGATTCGGTCGGCAGCGACCTGTTCGACCAGATCACGCGGCTGCCGGAGTACTACCCGACGCGCGCGGAGGCCGAGATCCTCAGAAACCGATCGGCCGACATCGCGGCGGCTTGCCGCGCCGACACCCTGGTGGAATTGGGCAGCGGCACATCGGAGAAGACCCGCATGCTGCTCGACGCGCTACGTGACCGCGGCTCGTTGCGCCGGTTCATCCCGTTCGACGTGGACGCGGGTGTGCTGGTCGCCGCGGGCGCGGCGCTTGCAGACGAGTATCCCGGCCTCGAGATCGAGGCCGTCTGCGGGGATTTCGAGAAGCACCTGGACAAGATCCCCCGCGTCGGGCGCCGCCTGGTCGCATTCCTCGGCTCGACGATCGGCAACCTCACCGCAGGCCCGCGCGCCGAATTCCTCTCCGCCCTCTCCGACACCCTGCAACCCGGTGACAGCCTGCTGCTCGGCACCGATCTGGTGAAGGACGCCGACCGTCTGCTGCGCGCCTACGACGACAGCGCGGGCGTGACCGCGCGCTTCAACCGCAACGTGCTCGCCGTCGTCAACCGTGAACTGGACGCCGATTTCGACCTCGAGAAGTTCGAACACGTCGCGGTGTGGAACGCCGCCGATGAACGCATCGAGATGTGGCTGCGCGCCACCGAAGCGCAGCGGGTGCACGTGCGCGATCTCGGGCTGACCGTCGAGTTCGCCGCCGGTGAGGCGATGCTCACCGAGGTGTCCTGCAAGTTCCGGCGCGCGGGCGTCGAAGCCGAGCTCGCCGCCGCCGGGCTTCGGATGACCCACTGGTGGACCGACGCCGCCGGTGACTTCGGCCTGTCGCTGGCCACGAAATGAGCCTTGCAGATCGGTGGCGGGCGGCCCGCCCGGCGGTGGCCGGAGTGCACCTTGACAGCGGCGCCTGTTCGCGTCAGAGCGTCGCAGCGATCGACGCCGCCGGCCAGCACGCGCGCCACGAAGCCGAAGTCGGCGGTTACGTCGCGGCCGAGGCCGCCGCACCGGTGCTCGACGCCGGGCGCGCCGCACTCGCCGCGCTGACCGGTTTGGCCAGCACCGACTTTGTGTTCACCACCGGCGCGAACAATGCGCTCGACCTGCTGCTCGGCGCGTGGCCCGGAGACCGGACCGCGGCGTGTCTGCCCGGCGAATACGGGCCGAACCTGGCGATCATGGCCGCCAACGGTTTTGCCGTCCGCGCCCTGCCCGCCGACGGCTACGGGCGGCTCGACGTCGCGGCGGCCGCGCGCCAGTTGGCCGCCGACCCGCCGGCGCTGGTGCATTTGACGGCGCTTGCCAGCCACCGCGGTCTGGCGCAGCCGCTGTCGGCGCTGGCCGCCACATGCGCAGAACTCGGTGTGCCGCTGGTCGTCGACGCCGCCCAGGCGCTGGGACACCTGGACTGCGCGGTCACGCCCGCGGCGATCTACGGTTCCTCCCGTAAGTGGATCGCCGGGCCGCGCGGCGTGGGATTCCTCGGTATCCACCGGGAGCTCGCTCAGCGGCTGCAACCACGGCTACCGCCCCCGGAGTGGAACCTGCCTTCGTCCGTTTTGCAGCGCTTGGAGCACGGGGAGGCCAATGTCGCTGCCCGCGTGGGCTTTTCGGTAGCACTCGGCGAACATCTGGCCGACGGGCCCGCCGCGGTGCGGACCCGGCTGGCGGAGGTGGGCCGGATGACCCGCGACGCGGTGGCCGGCCTCGACCGATGGCGGGTCGTCGAGCCGCACGATGAACCGACCGCGATCACCACGTTGGCCCCCACCGATGGCGCCGACCCGCAGAAGATCCGCAACTGGCTGATCGCCGAACACCGCATCGTCACCACGTTTGCCGATGTGCAGCGCGCTCCGTTCGAGATGACGGCGCCGGTGCTGCGGGCCTCCCCGCACGTCGACGTCACCGACGAGGAACTCGCCCGGTTCGCCGAGGCCCTGGCCGCCGCCGGGTGAGCCGTCAGCCGGTCCGGTGCACCAGCAGCGTCGCCCGGTACTCCGAAAGCGGCGGAACGTCCTCGGGTGTACGGGGATACGGGTCGAGCGCCTGCAACGTGAGCGCGTAATCGCCGGTCTGCACCGTCTGACGGTTCTGCCCGGGCGCCGGGTTGGTGTTGAACTCGACGGTCTGCTCGCCGGACCGCTCGTCGTCGACCACGACGACGACTCGCGCCTGGCCGGTCCAGAAGCACTCGACCTCGGTGGGGCACCGCGAATCCTCCGGTATCTCGGTGAACCGCAGCCGCAGCGGCTCACCGGTGATCTCGGCTTGCTGCCCGCCGGCGAGCACGAACGGGCGATCCAGCCCGGCCTCGACCGTGTCCGCGCGCGCCTGCTGACCGCCGTGGCACCCGGCCGCCAACGCGACAAGCACCAGCAATGGCAGCCAGACCGCTCTCACTCGTCGAATCCCTCGTCCCAGGTGTGTACCGGTTCGTTGCTGTGCATCCGTTCGCAGTATCGGCGCAGCATCTCCGCGAGCGCGGCGGGCCGCGCCATACCGCGCTCCTGCAGCGCGCGCACCGTCGCGACCTGCCAGGTGGCGCCGTTGCGGCCGGTCTTGGCGCGTCCCTCGATGACCCCGAGATACCGGTCGCGCACCTCGGCTGCGACCTCCCAACGGCGCAGGCCCTCGTCGGCCATGGGTAGCAGTTCGCGCAGTACCAACTCGTCGGCCGTCACCTCGCCGAAGCCGGTCCAGTACAACCGGGAATCCATGCCGTGCTGGGCGGCCTCGACGAAATTGTGTTGTGCGGCAGCAAAACTCATCTTCGTCCACAGCGGCCGGTCGTCCTCGGACAGGGTGCGCAGCGTGCCGTAGTAGAAGGCGGCGTTGGCCATCATGTCGACGACGGTCGGGCCGGCCGGCAGCACGCGGTTCTCCACGCGCAGATGCGGACGGCCGTTGACGACGTCGTACACCGGCCGGTTCCACCGGTAGATGGTGCCGTTGTGCAGCCGGAGCTCAGACAGCCTGGGGGTGCGACCCTCGGCGAGCTCACGAACCGGGTCCTCCTCGGACAGCTCGGGCAGCAGCGACGGGAAGTAGCGCACGTTCTCCTCGAACAAATCGAAGATCGACGTGATCCAGCGTTCGCCGAACCACACCCGCGGGCGGACGCCCTGCGCCTTGAGTTCGTCCGGTCGGGTGTCGGTGGCCTGGGCGAACAGCTCGATGCGAGTCTCGGCCCACAGTTCGTGGCCGAAGAAGTACGGCGAGTTGGCGCCCAGCGCCACCTGCGGACCGGCCAGTACCTGAGCGGCATTCCAGTTCTGCGCGAAGTCGGCCGGCGACACCTGAAGGTGCAGCTGCATGCTCGTACACGCCGACTCCGGCGCGATGGAGGCGGTTTGCAGGCTCAGCCGCTCCGGTCCGACGATGTCGATCAGGATGTCCTCGCCGCGGGCGGTGAAGATCGAGTCGTTGAGCGCCTGATACCGCGTCGACTCGCTCATCCAGCGTCCCGCGAGGTGTTCGGGCAGCAGCGTGGGCAGGATGCCGATCATCACGATGTGCGCGTCGTGGCGGCCGGCCTTCGTCTCGGCCGCGTTGAGGCTCGCCCGGACATCGTTCTCCAGGTCGAGCGCGGCACGCCCGGGTAATCGGCGCGGCGGCACGTTGAATTCGATGTTGTAGGCGCCCAGTTCGGTCTGGTACGCCGGATCGGCGATCGCGCGCAGGACCTCGGCGTTGCTCATCGCGGGCTGGTAGGCCGAGTCGACGAGATTGCACTCGATCTCCATGCCGGTCAGCGGCCGCTCGAAGTCGAAGCTCGACTGGGTGAGCATGGTCTCGAAGACGTCGAGGCACTGCTGCACCTTGCGGCGGTACTCCCGGCGGTGCGCGCCGCTGTAGCCGGTGCCCTTCACTTCCTCGCCCACCCCGCCATTGTCCATCGTCGGCGAGCGTCCGCGTCTGCACCTGGACACGCCGCGATTCGCGAACATTGAGCGGTCGCTCGCCGGAGACGAGCGCGCATAAACGCGGTCGCGACGGGTAGCCAGGGGCGATGGACGTCACCGTCACCTTCATCGGCAACGCCACCACGCTGATCTCGGGCGGTGGCATAACCCTCTTGACCGACCCGAACTTCCTGCACCGGGGCCAGCACGCGTACCTCGGATACGGGCTCCTGTCCAAGCGGCTCAAAGGACCGGCACTCGACATCGACCAGTTGCCCGCCCTTGACGCGGTGGTGCTGTCACATATGCACGGCGATCACTGGGACCGGGTGACACAGAGCCGCCTCGACCACGGTCTTCCGATTCTGACCACACCGCACGCCGCCAAACGGCTGGCCCACCGGGGCTTCGGCAGGTCGTTGGCGCTCGAGACCTGGCAGCACCACACGATCACCAAGGGAACGGTGAGCGTCACCGTCACGAGCCTGCCCGGCCGTCACGCGCCCACGCCGGTCGACCGCTTCCTGCCGCCGGTGATGGGCAGCATGATCGAATTCTCCGACGGCACTGCCCGCCGCAGCCTCTACGTCTCCGGCGACACCCTGTTTGTCGACGAATTGCGGGAAATACCAGTGCGATTCGAATCGATCGACGTCGGCGTGCTGCATCTGGGCGGTACCCGGCTGCCGTTCGGCAGGCACCTTCCGTTCGGGCTGACCGTGACGATGGACGGCCAACAGGGCGCCGACGTCGTCGAACTGCTGACCCTTCCCAGGATGATCCCGGTGCATTTCGACGACTACGGGGTGTTCGCGTCCCCGCTGTCCGACTTCGTCGACGAGATGAAGCGCCGTGGCCTGTCCGACCGGATCGTCGAATTGGAACGCGGTTCCTCGGTCACCGTTTAATCGCGGCACCGGTGGGTAGGCGGCCAGGCTAGCGACAAACCGGAAGGACCTCTGATGACCGACGTCTCCTCGATGCCCCCTGACCCCGACGACACCCGCGAGATCCTCACCGACCGCCAAGGTCACCCGATCTACGACAACCAGAACCAGCGCACCATCGGCGCCCGCGGGCCGGCGACGCTGGAGAACTACCACTTCCTGGAGAAGATGAGCCACTTCGACCGGGAACGCATCCCCGAACGGGTGGTCCACGCCCGCGGCGCGGTGGCATTCGGGTACTTCGAGGCGACCGGCAAGTGGGGTGACGAGCCGATCGAGCGCTACACCCGAGCCAAGCTGTTCAACACCGCCGGCAAGCGCACCGACCTCGCGATCCGGTTCTCGACCGTCATCGGTGGCCGGGACTCCTCGGAGGTGGCCCGCGATCCGCGCGGCTTCGCGGTGAAGTTCTACACCGAGGACGGCAACTGGGACCTGGTCGGCAACAACCTTGCCGTCTTCTTCATCCGCGACGCGATCAAGTTTCCCGACGTCATTCACGCACTCAAGCCGGATCCTGTCACCCACCATCAGGAGCCGGCGCGCATCTTCGACTTCATGTCGCAGACCCCCGAGTGCATGCACATGATCGTGAACCTGTTCTCACCCCGCGGTATCCCCGCCAACTACCGGAGCATGCAGGGTTTCGGGGTCAACACGTACCGCTGGGTCAACGCCGAGGGGCAAAGTCACCTCGTCAAGTACCACTGGATGCCCAAGCAGGGGGTCAAGAGCCTGACCGAGGCGGACGCGGCCGCCGTGCAAGCCACCGAACTGGGCAGCGCCACCAAGGATCTCTACGAGTCGATCGAACGCGGCGACTACCCAGAGTGGGAACTGCTGGTCCAGATCATGAGCGACGACGACCATCCCGAGCTCGACTGGGATCCGCTCGACGACACCAAGGTGTGGCCGGAGAACGACTTCCCGCCGCAGCTCGTCGGCCGCATGGTCCTGAATCGCAACGTGGACAACTTCTTCAACGACAACGAGCAGTTGGCGCTCGGCACCGGTGTGCTGGTGGACGGGCTGGAATTCTCCGATGACAAGATGCTGGTCGGTCGAACCTTCTCCTACTCGGACACCCAGCGTTACCGCGTCGGACCCAACTACCTGCAGTTGCCCGTCAACCGGCCGAAGAACGCGAAGGTCGCAACCAACCAGCAGGGCGGCCCGATGCAGTACGGCGTCGACAACGTCGGGACCAATCCCCATGTGAACTACGAGCCGTCGATCACCGGGGGCCTGCGTGAAGCCTCCGCACCCATTCCCGACGACGTGGGCCCGGAGATCTCGGGACGTCTGACGCGTAAACGCATACCGCGCACCAACGACTACGAGCAGGCCGGGCAGCGCTATCAGTTGATGGACCAATGGGAAAAGGACGACCTGGTCAACAATTTCGTCACCAACATCTCCGAGGCCACCCGCGAGGTGCAGGAGCGGATGGTGTGGCACTTCTTCATGTGCGACGACGAACTCGGCTTGCGGGTCGGCGAAGGCCTCGGCATTTCGGTCGACGATGTGCGCGACCTGGAACCGCTGAAATCTCAGACGCTTTCAGAGGACGAGGAACGGCGTCGCCAGCACCTCGGCAAGAACGGCCCGCGTGACGTCGAGGGGTTGCAGATGACGCATTGTGTCCCGAACGAACGCGTGGTGATGGCCACGTAACGGGGCTTTGTACCGGCATACTGGCCGGGTGAGTTCGTCACCGGGCGACCTCGACCAGGGTGGTCTGGAACAGGTCTCGAGGGTCGACCGCGTCGCGTCGCTGACGGGCATCCGGGCCGTCGCAGCGCTGTTGGTGATGGCCACCCACGCCGCATACGGCACCGGCGCCTACAACCGGGGATACGTCGGACTGGTGTTCGCGCGTATGGAGATCGGCGTGGCGATCTTCTTCGTGCTGTCGGGCTTCCTGCTGTTCAATGGATGGGTGCGGGCCGCGGCGAGCGGCGCCGCCCCGCCACGGACGCGTCGGTATGCGCGAAACCGCTTGCGGCGCATCATGCCGGCCTACGTGGTGACGGTGCTGCTGGCGTTTGCGCTGTACGAGTTCCGCACCATCGAACCCAATCCCGGCCACACCTGGCACGGCCTGGTGCGCAACCTCACGCTCACCCAGATCTACAGTCCCAACTACATCACGGCCTACATGCATCAAGGGCTGACCCAGATGTGGAGTCTCGCGGTCGAAGTGGCGTTCTACGCCGTGCTGCCGGTGCTGGCCTACCTGCTGCTGGTCGTGCTGTGCCGGCGCCGGTGGCGCCCCGGTGTGCTGTTGGCCGCACTGGCGGTGCTCGGTGCGCTGAGCCCCCTGTGGCTCATCATCATCCACACGACGGATTGGCTGCCCAACGGCGCAGGGTTGTGGCTGCCGCACTATTTGGTGTGGTTCGTCGGCGGGATGACCCTCAGTGTGCTGGCGCGCACGGGCTTTCGGTGTTACGCACTGATCGCGCTGCCGCTCGCGGTGGCGATGTATCTGGTGGTGTCGACGCCGATCGCCGGACGCGTCGACGCGCCCGCGCTCGACCTCGGACAGGACGTCGCCAAGGTGATGTTCTATGCGGCGATCGCGACGCTGGTTGTCGCGCCGTTGGCCCTCGGTGACAAAGGCTGGTACGCAGGGCTACTCAGCAGCAGACCGATGGTGTGGCTCGGCGAGATCTCCTACGAGATCTTCCTGTTGCACGTGATCGTGATGGAGATCGCGATGGTGTCGGTGCTGCAGTGGCGCGTGTACACCGGTTCGGTGGCGGTGCTGTTCGTCGTGACCCTGGCCTTGACGATTCCGGTTGCGTGGCTTCTACATCGGCTCACCCGCCCGCGGAGCTGACCCGCAGCGACCGACGTTTGGCATACGAGAAGTGGGGTATCACCCTCCGCGTGAGGATGATTGGGTCTCTGTTGGCGCGGCATCCGGGTCTGTACGACGTGCTCGACGCCTTCATCGAGCTCGGCTATCAGCGTTGGCCGTTCGGTCGCAACGGATCCGGGGTGCGGCGCTGAGCCACCACGACCTGAGGGCTCAACAGTCCGCCACGTAGTTCGACCTCGATCGTGGGGTCGGCGTACGCGGCCAGTGCGCGCAGCGCCGACGGACTGTAGGAGCGCAGCGAGCTGATGAAGCCGTCGTGTACGAACGGCAGCAACGGCACGAGCGGCAGCAGCGTCGCCAGGCGCACGAGATGCAGCGGCGACGGTGGGCGGGGGAGATCGATGATGACCAGCTTGCCGGCGACCCGGGTGCCTTCCGACATCGCCTGCGCGGCCGCGGCCGGCGGCAGGTGGTGAAACGACAGAGCGAAGACCGCGAGGTCGAACGAGGCGTCGGGGGCGTCGATCGCCGTGGCGTCCATTGCGCGAACCGTTGCGCGTGGATGCGCACCGAGGTCGCCGGCGGCCATCGCCGCAACGGCCGCCGGATCCACATCGGTGACGGTCGCCTCCGCAGAGGGGTGCCAGTCGAGCAGCGTGCGGGACAACCCGCCTTGGCCCGCGCCGAGCTCGAGAATCCTCGGGTCCGCGACCTCTTCGACCTCGGCGAGCGCGATTTCTGCGAACCGCTCGGTGTTGCCGAACCATCCGCCGGTCATCTCGAGCGCGCGGATCACGCTGCGCTTGCGCTCGGCATCGGAGGGCGAGTCGGAGTCGCGGTCCAGGTACTCGAGCCGATCGGTCTGCAACAGGCGGTCCAGGCATGACGCGTCGGGCCCGCCGCGCGGCATGCGGTCGATCGCGGATGCGCTCGGCGTTCCGGATTCAATCCCGGCGGGCTTTTCGGCCATGTAGTCCATGATGGACGACGGACCGCAGCAAAGAGGGGAGTGCGCGTTGGCTCAGAATGCCGAGTTCGTCGCCGCGATCGACCAGGGCACCACGAGCACCAGATGCATCATCTTCGACCACGGCGGCGCCGAGATCGGCCGCCATCAGCTCGAGCACGAGCAGATCCTGCCCAAGGCGGGGTGGGTCGAGCACAATCCCGTCGAGATCTGGGAGCGCACCGCGGCGGTCATCATGTCCGCGCTCAACAAGACGAACCTGTCGGCAACCGACCTCGCCGCGCTCGGCATCACGAACCAGCGCGAGACGGCGCTGGTGTGGAACAAGCGGACCGGCAGACCGTATTACAACGCGATCGTCTGGCAGGACACCCGCACCGACCGCATCGCCTCGGCCCTGGACCGCGACGGTCGCGGCGACGTCATCCGCCGCAAGGCCGGCCTGCCGCCCGCGACTTACTTCTCCGGTGGCAAGGTGCAATGGATCCTGGAGAACGTCGACGGGGTACGCCGCGACGCCGAGAACGGTGACGCGCTGTTCGGTACGCCGGACTCCTGGGTGCTGTGGAACCTGACCGGGGGAACCCGCGGCGGGATGCACGTCACCGACGTCACCAACGCCAGCCGCACCATGCTGATGAACCTGGAAACGCTCGACTGGGACGACGAGCTGTTGTCGTTCTTCGGCATTCCGCGTCAGATGCTGCCCGAGATCAAGCCGTCGTCATGCCCCGAGTCCTACGGCATCACCCGCGACGACGGGCCCGTTGCCGGTCAGGTGCCGCTGACCGGTGCGCTCGGTGACCAGCAGGCGGCGATGGTCGGGCAGGTGTGTCTGAGCGCCGGGGAGGCCAAGAACACCTACGGCACAGGCAATTTCCTGCTTCTCAACACCGGCGAGAAGATCGTCCGGTCGGAGAACGGCCTGTTGACCACGGTCTGTTACCAGTTCGGTGACGCGAAACCCGTTTACGCTCTGGAGGGTTCGATCGCGGTCACCGGTTCAGCGGTGCAATGGCTGCGTGATCAGCTGGGCATCATCAGCGGCGCGTCGCAGAGCGAGGCCCTTGCGCGTCAGGTCGAGGACAACGGTGGGGTCTACTTCGTGCCCGCGTTCTCGGGACTCTTTGCACCGTACTGGCGTTCGGATGCGCGCGGGGCGATCGTCGGGCTGTCGCGGTACAACACGAACGCGCACCTGGCCCGCGCGACGTTGGAGGCGATCTGCTACCAGAGCCGCGACGTCGTCGACGCGATGGAGGCCGACTCCGGTGTGCACATGGAGGTACTCAAGGTCGACGGCGGCATCACCGCCAACAATCTGTGCATGCAGATCCAGGCCGACGTGCTCGGTGTCGACGTGGTCAAGCCGGTCGTCGCCGAGACCACGGCCCTGGGTGCGGCGTATGCCGCCGGCCTGGCGGTCGGGTTCTGGGAGGATGCGGACGACCTGCGCTCCAACTGGCAGGAAGGTCAACGCTGGACGCCGGCGTGGAGCGAGGAGCAGCGCGAATCAGGTTATGCCGGTTGGCAGAAGGCGGTGCAGCGGACGCTGGACTGGGTCGACGTCGAATAGCTATTTGTGTGAGTTCAGGAGCGGCGAGCGCACCTCGAGGTGCACAAACCGCTCAGGATGCGGCGGCGTCGAGGTCGCATATGGTTTCGTCGTCGAGTTCGATGTCGGCGACGGCCGTGTTCTCCTCGAGATGGGCCACCGACGACGTGCCCGGGATCAGCAGCACGTTCGGTGCGACGTTCAGCGTCCACGCGAGCACGATCTGCGCCGGTGTGCGGCCGAGCTTCTCGGCCTCCCGCCTGACCGCCGGATGCCCGAGCACCGGGTTGTCCGGTGAGAACGCCGAGCCCAGCGGGAAGAACGGCACGAACGCGATGCCGTGCTCGATGCACGCGTCGAGGACCGGCTGCGAACTGCGGTCGATGAGGTTGTAGGCGTTCTGTACGCAGACGATCCCGGTGCGGTCCAGCGCGACCTGCAGATGCTCGGCACTGATGCTGCTCAGCCCGATGCCGCCGATCAACCCCTCGTCGCGAGCCTTCATCATCGCCGTGAGTTGACGATCGAACAGTTCCCGGTTCTCCACGCGGGTGGGCGTGCTGATGCCGTCGTCGGCGAAGACGCGCAGGTTCACCGCGGCCAGGCGGTCGGTGCCGAGCGTGGCGAGGTTCTCGTCGAGTTGCCTGCGCAGATCGTCGGGGTCCTGGGCGGGCAGCCACTCGCCGTTGGGTCCGCGTACGCCGCCGACCTTGCTGACCAGTGCCAGGTCCGCGGGGTACAGATGCAGCGCCTCGCGTATCAGTTCGTTCGCGACATTCGGACCGTAGATCTGCGCGGTGTCGATGTGGTTGATGCCGAGTTCGACCACCCGCCGAAGCACGGCCAGCGCCTGCTCACGATCGCGCGGAGGGCCGAACACACCCGGACCCGGCAATTGCATGGCGCCGAAGCCGACGCGGCCGACACGGAACGGGCCCAGCGGGAAGGTTTGCATACTCAATCTGTACACCCTCAGCCCGGTGGCGCGAAGCCGCCGGGATCAGATGGGGTCGAACGTTGCTGCGGCGGTGCGGGATACCCGCTCGCGGACGGCGGGGGACTGGGCCATGGCGGCGGTGCGGGCGCCACCTGCAGCCGCGCGAGTTCACGGCGGTGGCGCTCGGCCAGCACCGCTGCGAGCACCAGATGCGGCGGTGTCCCGGGAGGCGGGGGCGGTGAGATCTGCGCGACGACGTCGGCGGTGATGCGATACGCCATCTGATCTCGCACCGCCGGATTCAATTGGGCTGCGCGGCCGAGGAACTGGCGTGCCAGCTCGGCCTGCTCCGGGTGCAGCCCGGAGAGCTGTAACGATGACGCCCACCAGGCCAGCTGCGGCGGCATCGGCGGTGGAGGCGACATCCGCGGTGTGCGCTCGCTGATCACGATGGTCCCCGCGAAGATGTCCCCGAGCCGCTTTCCTTTGGCCGACAACAGGCTGCTGATCACCGCAGGACCGCCGGCCAGCATCCAGATTTCGATCACACCGGACAACGCGCGGAAGAACGCTTGCCGAAACCGTTCTGGGCCACCGTCTTCGGATACCACCCGAAGGCCCATCGCCATCTTGCCCAGGGAACGCCCCCGGGTCGCGGTCTCGAACACGAGCGGATATCCCAGCAGGGCGAGCACGGTGAAGATGATCAGCACGGCCGCCGACAACGCCGGGTCCAACTGGGTCAGCGTCAGGCTGAAGAGCAGGATGCCGATCAGGTAGAGCAGGAACACGACCGTGATGTCGATCAGAGCGGCGACGGCGCGCACCGGAAGCTGCGCGATCTGGACGTCGAGGACCACCGCGTCACCGGTTACGACGGGTTCCTGCTGCCAGACCATAACCGTCAACGCTACTAGGATTGCGCGCGTGGATGTCGACGCGTTCGTGCTCGCGCACCGTGCGACGTGGGACCGGCTCGAGCACCTGATCAAGCGGCGTCGACAGCTCACCGGCCCCGAAGTCGACGAGCTGGTGGACCTCTACCAGCGTGTGTCGACGCATCTGTCGATCGTGCGCACCGCGAACGCGGACCCGGTGGTCATCGGCCGGCTTTCGGGGCTGGTCGCGCAGGCGCGAGCCGCGGTGACGGGCGCCCACGCCCCGCTGTGGCGTGAGTTTCTGCGGTTCTGGACGGTGTCGTTCCCGGTCGTCGCCTACCGGTCGCGGTGGTGGTGGCTGAGCACCGCCTTTGCGTTCTTCGTGCTGGCCGCCCTGATCGCGGTGTGGGTTTCGGGCAGCCCGGAAGTGCGAGCGATGATCGGAACGGCCGACGAGATCGACCAGATGGTCAACAACGACTTCGCGGCGTACTACAGCGAGCACCCGGCAGGCTCGTTCGCATTGCAGGTTTGGGTGAACAATGCCTGGATTGCGTTGCAGTGTCTCGGTTTTGCGATTCTGCTCGGCATCCCGATTCCCTACGTGATTCTCCAGAACGCCGCCAACCTCGGGGTGGCGGCGGGTTTGATGTTCGGTGCGGGCAAAGGCGACATCTTCCTCGGCCTGATCACGCCGCACGGGCTGCTCGAACTGACCGCGGTGTTCCTGGCGGCCGGGGCGGGGATGCGGCTGGGCTGGAACGTGATCTCACCGGGTGACCGGCCCCGCGGACAGGTGCTCGCCGAGCAGGGCCGTGCGATCGGCGCGGTGGCCGGCGGGCTGGTGGCGATCCTGTTGATCTCCGGTCTCATCGAGGCGCTCGTGACGCCCTCGCCGTTACCGACGGCGGCGCGCATCGCCATCGGTGTGGCCGCCGAGATCGCGTTCCTCGGCTACATCTTCTACTACGGGCGTAAGGCCGAACGGGCCGGTGAGACCGGAGACGTCGAGGACGCGCCCGACGTCGTACCGATCGGCTAGAGCCGGCCGGTGGCCTTCAACGCCAGGTAATGGTCGGCCAAGGCGGGTGCCAACTCCTCGGGTGCGGCGTCGACCACGTCGACGCCGCGGCGCCGCAGCCGAGACCCGATGGCACGCCGCTCGTTGCGCGCCCGTTCGGCTGCCGCCGCGTCATAGACCTGCGCGGCGTCGGCGCGGCCGGTGGCAAGCGCCTCGACCCGGGGGTCGGCCACCGCGGCCACGAGCACCGCGTGCTTGGCCGTCAGCTGCGCAAGCACGGTCATCAGGCCCTCGTCCAGCGCCGACGCGTTCAGGTCGGTGAGCAACACCACCAGCGCGTGCCTGCGGACGCGGCGCAGCACCGCGGCAACCATCGCGCCCGCGTCCGATTCGATCAGCGCCGGCTCGATCGGCGCCATCGCCGCGACCAGCTGAGCCAGAAGGTCGGTACGCGAGGCGTTGAACACCGCGGCCCTGGTGACGCGGTCGTGAGCCAGGAAGTCGACGTGGTCACCCGCGCGCGAGGCCAGCGCGGCCAGCAGCAGCGCGGCGTCCATCGACCAGTCCAGCCGCGGCCACCCCGACGGGTCGTTGGAGGTGGGATCGACACCGACGCGGCCCGCCGAGGTGCGACCGGTGTCGAGCACGATCACCACACGCTGGTCCCGTTCCGGGCGCCACGTCCTGACCACCACGTCGGCGCGGCGGGCAGAGGCGCGCCAGTCGATCGACCTGACGTCGTCGCCGATCACGTATTCACGCAGCGAGTCGAACTCCGTGCCCTGTCCCCGAATCAGGACCGGTGTATTGCCTTCCAGTTCGCGGAGTTTGGCCAGCCGCGAGGGAAGGTGCTTGCGCGACAGGAACGGCGGCAGAATCCGGACCCGCCACGGCACCCGGTGCGAGCTCTGCCGTCCGGCCAACCCGAGCGGCCCGGTCGCACGAACCGTCACCAACGATGATTCCTGGTCGCCGCGTCGCACCGGCCGCAATGTCGTCTCGACTCGACGTCGTTGACCCGCAGCCAGGTTCACCGGATGAACACGCGGATGGGCCCGCGTGCTCGGCGGCCACGCGTCGCGCACGACGCCCTTGACCCGGCGTCTGCCGGCGTTCTCGATCAGCAGCGCCACTGTGACGTCCTGGCCCAGCCGGGCGGTGGTGTCACCGGACCGGGTGAACCGCACGCTTCGGGTGTTGCCGGCCAGCGCGGCGTCGAGCGCGATCAGGACGACGAGCGCAGCGAGCAGGACGGCGAACGTGGACGCCGGTCGTTCAGAGACCGCGATCGGCAGGACGCAGACCAGTGCGACCAGCGCGGAGCGTCCGGTGAGGATCACTAGCGCGGCACCGGTACTGCCGCGAGGATCCCGTCGAGCACGCCGTCGGGTGTGACGCCTTCCAACTCGGCCTCCGGCCGCAGTTGGATGCGGTGACGCAGCGTCGAACGGGCCATCGCCTTCACGTCGTCGGGGGTGACATAGTTGCGCCCCGACAGCCACGCCCACGACCTGGCCGTCGCCAACAGAGCGGTCGCCCCGCGCGGTGAAACTCCCAGCTGCAGCGACGGCGAATGCCTTGTCGCGGCGCAGATGTCGACGATGTAGCCGAGCACCTCGTCGGCGACCAGGACCTGGCGCACGGCGGCCCGGCCAGCGGCCAACTCCGCCGCTCCCGCGACGGGCCGCACGTCGGACAGATCTCTGGGGTCGAAGCCGTGCGCATGCCGATTCAGGATCGCGACCTCCTGCTCGCGTGTCGGCAGCGGCACGGTGAGTTTGAGCAGGAAACGGTCCAGCTGCGCCTCCGGCAGTTGGTAGGTGCCCTCGTACTCGATCGGGTTCTGGGTGGCCGCAACGATGAACGGATCCGGAAGGGGACGCGCTTGGCCCTCCACGCTGACCTGACGTTCTTCCATGGCCTCCAGCAGGGCGGCCTGCGTCTTGGGTGGCGTGCGGTTGATCTCGTCTGCGAGCAGCAGGTTGGTGAAGACGGGTCCGGACCGGAACTCGAATTCGGCGGTGCGTGCGTCGTAGATCAGTGAGCCGGTGACATCACCGGGCATCAGATCGGGCGTGAACTGCAGGCGTTTGAAGTCCAGCTGCAGCGCCGAGGCCAGCGTGCGCACCAGCAGCGTCTTGGCGACGCCGGGAACTCCCTCGAGGAGAACATGACCGCGGCACAGCAGCGCGATCACCAGTCCGCTGACGACGGCGTCCTGTCCGACGACCGCCTTGGCTATCTCGGCGCGAAGCGCCAGCAATGCGGTTCGCGCGGAATCGTTTCCGCCTGCCTGAGTCACGAGTGTGCGACCTGCCTTTCGATGTTGTCGAGTGCGCGTCCGAGATTGACCAGTTCGGCGTCGTCGCCGGGCGGCGGACCGAACAAGATGTGCGCGACCGTCTGGGGATGGACACCGCTGTGCGCGGCGACGGCCTGGACCAGCGCGGCCGGGTCGGGGTTGACGCCCAGACCGAGGCGGGGCTGCATGCGCTGCAGCGCCGCGGTGCGCAGCGCGTCTGCCGCACTGTCGCGGGCACGACGCGAGCGGTAGAGCCGGCCGCGTCCCTCCACGGTTTCGGAGGCTCGCACGACGACGGGCAGGCGTTCGGCGACCAGTGGACCGATGCGGCGGCCCTTCCAGAGCGCCAGCAGCACGACCACCGCGACCAGCTGCCACATCACCCAGCTCACGTGGTCGGGTGCGAGGTCGAACAGGCTTGCCGCACCGTCGGATTCGCCCTCGGTGAACTGCGGCGCGTACCAGATCATTCGCGGGTTCGTGCCTGCGAGGTTCATCGCGAGTGCCGCGTTACCCGCCTTGGGCAATCCGCGGTTCGTCATGAACCCGGAATCGCCGACCAGCGTGATATTCCGGCCATCGGCGGCGTAGCGGACCAATGCGCCCTCGTAGCAGCGGGTCAGGTCGATGTCCTCACCGGAGGCCTCGTAGGCGTCGCTCACGCTGAACTGCACGGCCCCGGCGCGGGTGGCCTCCCGAAGATCACAGTCCGGGCGCTCGCCACCGCCGAACGTGGTGGCCCCAATCAGCTTCACCTCAGGCGCCAGGGCCTCGCGGGTGCGTGAGTTGGGTTGTACCAGCAGGCGATCACCCGGTACACGTGCGAGGCGCTGGAGCACGGCGTCGTCGACGAGGTGGTAGGTCTGCACCACGACCAGCAGGGTGTCGGGACGGGCGGCCGCCTCCACCGCGGCCACGTCAGGTGCTTCGACGACATCGACACCGTTCTCCCGCAGCAACGTCATCAAGGCGCGTGCCCCGTCCGGTCCGGTGGAGTTCGGGTCCATCCACCCCCCGGGACGTGGCGCGGTCAGATAGGCGCTGAGCACGGCGATCGCGACGATGACGGTCAGTGCCAACACGATCCAGCGCGCCCCCCGCCATCGTGTGCGCAGCGTGGGCTCCACGGCGGTGTCGGTTGTCATCGGACCTCGGCCCACCCGTCCGTCGCGGCAGGCGCAGCAGCGGTGGCGGCGGCCACCGGAGTGCGTGACCTCACGTGGTCGTCGAGATCGGCGACCAGCCGGTAGGCCTGCTCGGTACCCGGCATCTCGCCATAAGTGACGTCGTTGAATGCGGTTGCCGCAGAGGACAGTTCATCTATCAGATGGGGGAGTTCGCGGCCGGCGTCACGCGCGAGCTCGGTTGCGGTGCGGCCGGGGACCGGGTCGAGCACACCGCTCTCCTCCAGCTGTCGGGCGACGGCGCGCAGTCGGTGCCGGATGGCCGCGGCCCAATCCGCGGTCGTCGCGCACTGTTCGGCCGCCGCGCGATGCTGCGCGGCGGTCATATCGTGCTCGCCGAACAACGCCTCGGCGTGGCCGCGGGCCGTTCGCATGGTCCGGCGCCCGATGCGGATCGCCGCGACCACTCCGATGGCCACGAGGATCAGCAGGACCGTGATCGTCACCCAGCCGCCCGGTATCGACGCGCCCTCCGCGGCCAGCCGGTAGATCAGATCGTCGATCCATTCGCTGAAGCGGTCGGTCAGGGAAGGCTTGGGGTATATCGGCTTTGCGAGCTCGCGCTGCGCAGCGTCGTGCGCGGCATCCCTGTCGATATCTATTGTCGGCACGTCAGTTCTGGCGGGTCAGCCACAGATGATCGGTGGAGTCGGAGGGAGCGGTGGGACCATAGCCGGCGCCGGTCTGCAGCACCAGGTCGAAGGCCTCCCTGCGGATGCGGGCGTCGGTGTACTGCAGCGCGACCACACCCGCGCTGAAGGGGGCGGTGATGATCTGGCCGATCGCGCCCCCGACGGACAGCAGGACCAAGGCGAACAGTGCGGCCGTCGTGGTCGTGGCCGCCATCAGGATGATCTGCCCGCCGAGACTGAACGGGAACGCGACGGCACCGGCGACGAGTTGCGCGACGATCACCGCGAGCAGGCGAATGCCCAGCACCCGCCAGAAGTCTCGCTTGATCAAGGCGAAGGACCGCTTGACCGCCTCGACGATGCCGAGTCGCTCGAGGACGATGATGACCGGGGTGAACGTCAGCATCGTCCCCAGGTACACCAGCGCGGCAATCAGCGCCAGTACCAAGGGGATACCGATGAGAACAGCGGCCGCGCCGCCCGCGGCGGCCCCGACCGCGAAGATGAAGCCGACGACCGCGGCGATCAGCAGCATCGCGCCGAGGACCTCCAAAGCGGAGAATCCGACCAGCGCCCAGAGCCGGCCCCGAAGCCGTTGCCACGCTTGGCCGATGGTGATTCCGGAGCCGAACACGGCCCTGCCTACGACGACTGTGAGCAGACCGCTCAGCAGGATCGCGGACAGCCCGGTCGCGACCGATCCGGCGAGGCTCGACAGCATGGTGCTCGCCAGCACGCCCGCCGACACCTCCTCCTCACCGCTGAGCGTGGGGATCAACTGCCCGCCGACGGCCAGCGGGCCGACGGACAGGATCAGCGCGATCAGCTGAGTGGCGACCACCACGATGGTCGTCAACCCGAGCGTCGCTTTGGGATTCGCCCGGATGTATCCGACCGCACCGTTGAAGATGTCCGACAGGGTCAGTGGGCGCAGAGGAATGACACCGGGCTTGAGTGCAGGCGGCCCGTAACCCGGTGGGCCGTACCCCGGTGGAGGTCCGTAACCCGGTGGGCCGTAGCCCGGAGGCGGGCCGTAGCCCGGAGGCGGCGCGTAGCCCGGCGGCGGCGCGTAGCCCGGCGGCGGATACCCCGGGGAGTAGCCCGGCGGATACCCCGGCGGCGGATATCCAGGAGACGGTGCGTAGCCCGGCGGCGGTGGGCCTGCAAAACCGGACCCGCCGGCGTCGGTGCTCATGGCCACCATCCTGTCGATGACAGTGCGAATTGACAACGCCGTCGGACGGTTGTGACGGTCGAGCGCGGGTAGCTTTGGCTCATGGGCGAACTCAAGGAACGGTTGCGGGCCGACCTCACGACGGCCATGAAATCGCAGGACAAGCTGCGCACCGCGACACTGCGGATGCTGCTCGCCGCGATCACCACCGAGGAGGTGGCCGGTAAAGAGTCGCGTGAACTGTCCGACGCCGAGGTGCTCAAGGTACTGGCCAAGGAATCCAAGAAGCGCGGCGAATCCGCGGTGATCTACACGCAGAACGGTCGCGGCGACCTGGCCGCCAATGAGCACGCCGAAGCCCAGGTCATCGACGAGTACCTGCCGACGCCACTGACCGAAGCCGAACTGGCCGACGTCGCCGACACCGCGATCGCACAGGTCGCCGAGGAGATCGGTGAGCGGCCCGGCACAAAGCAGATGGGGCTGGTGATGAAGGCCGCGACCGCCATTGCGGCCGGCAAGGCCGACGGCGCGCGGCTCTCCGCGGCGGTGAAGGCCAGGCTGTAGCGAGCGCGGCAATCGTTTTCGCCGGCTGAGGCTCGGGTACCCGGGACCCATGACGCGGTTCGGATACACCCTGATGACAGAGCAGAGCGGGCCAAAAGAACTTGTCCGCTATGCGGTTTCGGCCGAACAGGCCGGATTCGACTTCGAGGTGTCCTCCGACCACTACTTCCCGTGGCTGTCGGCACAGGGACATGCGCCATACGCGTGGTCGGTGCTGGGCGCGGTCGCCCATGCCACCGAGCGTGTCGAGTTGTTCACCTACGTCACCTGCCCCACGATGCGATACCACCCCGCGGTCGTCGCGCAGAAGGCCGCGACACTGCAGATCCTCGCCGACGGCCGTTTCACGCTCGGCCTGGGCAGCGGGGAGAACCTCAACGAGCACGTCGTCGGCAAGCGCTGGCCGACGGTGGCGCGCCGCCAGGAGATGCTGCGCGAAGCGATACAGATCATCCGCGAGCTGTTCACCGGCGACCTCGTCGACTGGAAGGGCGAGTACTTCGAGGTCGACTCGGCGCGGCTGTGGGACCTGCCGGAAACGCCGGTCGCCATCGCCACCGCGGTCTCGGGTGAGCGGTCGGTCGAGACGTTCGCGCCGCTGTCCGACCACCTGATCGCGGTCGAGCCGAACAAGGATCTCGTCGATGCGTGGCACGATGCCAGGCGCGCCACCGGCCTGCCCGGTGACGTGCGCGTCGTCGGGCAGATCCCGATCTGCTGGGACACCGACAAGGACGCCGCGGTGCGCCGCGCGCACGACCAGTTCAGGTGGTTCAGCGGCGGGTGGGCCGTCAACTCCGACCTTCCGACGACCGCCGGCTTCGACGGCGCGACGCAATACGTGCGCCCGGAGGACGTCGCCGAGTCCATCCCCTGCGGACCCGATCTCGATGCGATCGTCGAAGCGGTCAGCAAGTACTGGGAAGCCGGCTTCACCGACATCGCGCTCGTGCAGATCGGCGACGAGGGTCAAGAGCAGTTCCTCAAGGAAGCGGCAACGCCGCTGCTGGACAAGCTGCGGACCGCAGCCAACTAGAAGGGACCGATATGCCGACCGGAAAAGGCATCTACGACGACGACGATGCCGACGAGCGCGACAAGCGCAAGGCGCAACGCACGGGACCGAAGGACGAGGGCGGCGACGGCGGCATGGCGACCCGGGAGAACGCCCCGGACGTCGCGGAGTCCGGCGGGGAGCCTACGGCCTGATCACTCGGCGTCGCGGCCCTGCCTGCTGCGTTTGTAGGCCGAGCGCCGGAAGTCGCCGAGCCAGCGCGGCGCCAACTCGACCTCGGGGTCGCTGTGCAGGGCCGGGTCGAACGCGATGTCGTCACAGCTCGGGTCGACGTGGCGAAGCGTCAACCGGGCCAGCGGGCGGAATCCTCCCCTGACCGGCGCCTGGTCGATGTTGAATGTCAGCCCGGTCGCGTCGATCTGCTTTTCTACGGCGTCGAGCGACAGCCCCGGCGCCTCGACCCGGGTGGCCAACCGGGCCCGCACCCACCACAGGGCGTCGTGATACCGCAGCGGCATCAAGCTGGAGAAGGTCGCTCCGGACCACGACATGACGGGGGCGAGCCCGACGCGCGTCCCCGAGATCGTCGACGCCAACAACACGTCCCACGGGCTGCAGGCCCGAAGATCCGGCGGCGGCGGGATCCGAAACGCCAGGCCGGCGACATCCGGAGCGGTGCCGGGCAGGCCGACACCCTTGGAGACGCGCGCGATGACGTCGCAGGAGTTCATCGGCAGACCTTCACCCTCGGGGGCGATCCGTTCGAGGACCCCCTCGGCCATCACCCCTGAGGGATGAAACAGCCGCCGCTCACGAATGGCGGCGCCCAAGCGGATGGGAAGCGAGGCGATATCGGAGGCTTGCACGGTAGACGAGTGCCCACGCGGGGCCGCAGCAAAACGAGTGCTCACGTTTCAACAGCCCCGATACCGGGCATTAATTTCGCGCAGTGCTGCAATGCGCAGCAGAAGAACCTGTCGAAAGGCCGTCGTGACAACCGCATACACCGATGTCCGTGGACCGCTGGTCGCGGATGAGGGCGTCTACGCGCCGCAGGAAGACTCGCAGCTGCTCATCGAGGTCATGGACAAGATGGCGCTCGCACGCGGCCGGCATGTGGTCGACTTGTGCACCGGCAGCGGCGTCGTCGCCATCGGGGCCGCCGAGCAGGGCGCCGCATCGGTGACCGCCTTCGACATCTGCCAGCGTGCGGTGCGGTGTGCGAGGGCAAACGCGATGGCGTCTGGAGTCGATGTCGATGTGCACCTCGGATCATGGGCGCGCGCAGTCGAATTCGGCCCGTTCGATCTGATCGTCTGCAACCCGCCGTATGTGCCGCACGATCCGAGCGCCGAATGCGAGCCGCTCCCGGAATATGTGGGGCCGCCGCGGGCGTGGGATGCCGGATGTGACGGCAGGCTCGTACTCGACCCGTTGTGCGCCACAGTGCCCGACCTTCTCGACCACGGAGGCAGCCTGCTGCTGGTGCAGTCGGAGTTCGCCGATCCGCGACAGACGCTCGGTGCGCTCGCCAGCGCCGGTCTCGACACTGAAATCGTTGCACGGCAATGGATTCCGTTCGGTCCCGTGCTGTCGTCGAGGGCGGTGTGGCTCGAGGAATGCGGCCGCCTCGAACCGGGCCGCCGCGAAGAGGAGCTGCTCGTGATCCGGGCGGACAAGCCATGAGCGATGCCGAACCGCGCACCGTGCGGGTGGTGCCCAACGGCCCGCTGATGGTGCAGGGGCCGGTGCGCATCGAGATGCCCGACGGCCAGGTCGTCGAGTCGGACCGGTTCATGGTCGCGGTGTGCACATGCCGGCGCAGCAAGGACTATCCGTTGTGCGACACCAGTCACCGGTGCCGCAAGCGTGTCGACGCGCCCGCTAAGCGCGACGCGCCGGCCGACAAAGTCGCATCAGCTGAGCGGCCGGCGTAGCGACGAGCGGTTCTCGGTCCAGCAGTTCATCAGGTGTGTGGCCAGGCGTCCCTCGACCACGTCCAGCGCCCGCATACCGAATACCACGTCGCGGTCCAGATGCGGTTCCCTGGCGACGAGGTCACCGACGACGTCGGTCCGGACCACCTGCTCGTGGACGGCGTCGGCCACCACATGCTCGTGGTAGAACGCCACGCAGGCGTCGGGTGCGCCCATGCGGCGCAACGCCTCAACCAACCGCCGCGATCCGGGCGAGGAGGTGATCTCCGTCGACGCGAAATGTCCGATCGACGCGCCGCGCAGGTCGCGGTGCAACCCGAACAGCGACATCAGGTTCACCGACGCCAATGCGTCGGCGGAGACGTTGTCGAGGTAGCCGAGGTAGGACGAGTCGAGCCCCGCCGCGTCCATCAACCGCGCGTACAGGTGCTGGTGTACGTGTTCGCCACGGCCACCGCCGAATTCGTCGAACTCGACCGCGACGAACGCCGCCTTCGAGTGTCCGGCGAGTCGGGGGATGGTCCACGCATGTGGGTCGCCCTCTTTGAGGTGATACACCGAGCGGTGCACGAAGTATTCGAGCATCTGCTCCCAGGTGCCCTTGTCGCGCAGGAAGTATGACGGACCTTCGCCGTCGACCGGTTCGATCGACAGCTTCTCCATCTCGGCCTCGGCGGTCTCACCCTCGGCGATCTCGCCGACGTCCTGGCGCACCGCGTCCAGGAAGGCCTCCTCGAACCGGCCGCGAAGGTGCAGCAGGGCGGGGTTCCACTCCCAGCGCGGGCTCACCCCGGCGAAGCCGCGGTAGTGCAGCTCGTAGCAGATGTAGAGCGCGAGCTGAAGGTCGAGGCCGTAGGGGTCCGCGTCGAACATCGGAACGTCGATGGGACGCAGAGGCAACGACGGACGGCCGCGCTGCAGCAGTTCGATGACGGCGGCCGACAGCGGTCCCACGGCTTTCGGGAGGGCAGGTTCGACTAGCGTCGACGGTAAAGTCACGCCCTCTTCAATACCCGCATACGCACCGGTCAAACGCATGTTCGGCCGTAAGTCGTTCGGCTCACAGTGAATCTGGAGCCGATGCCTTCTTGTCGGGGTGGCGGGATTCGAACCCACGACCTCTTCGTCCCGAACGAAGCGCGCTACCAAGCTGCGCCACACCCCGCGTGAAGCCACGACAGCGTATCGCACCGGCGGGTCGCTAAGCCAAACGCCTACGGGCGACGGCGCTCTGCACGGTCACTCGCTTTCGCCGTTCGCGAGACGTACACCAGGGCGGTATCTCACGCACTACCGCGACCGTGTTGTACGCCTCGCGAACGCGACAAGAAAGCGGCAGCGATGAGGAACCGAGCCGACGCCGGCGAGCCGTGATCTGCGACACGCCGCGGGAAGCAACCGGATGTCGGTGGCGTTCTCCATCATGTAAGCAATCGACGAAGCGAGGACGAGATGACTGGTCTTGGCGCATCCATCTACCTGGGTTTCTTCGTGCTCGCCGCGGTGTGGCTGTTCCTCACCTCCGACGGTCCGCTGATCGGCGGAGACGACGATCAGGGCCAGCGCCCCGAGCGTTCGAACTCGGCCAACACCGACGCGAACTCCGAGGGCTCGAGCCCCTGGCTGGTCAGCCACTCGTCGCAGAAGTAGGTGTCCGCATAGCGGTCGCCGCTGTCGGCGAGCAGTGTCACCACCGATCCGCTGCGACCTTCGTCCCTCATCTCGGCCAGCAGGCCGAACGCCCCCCACAGGTTCGTCCCGGTCGATGGGCCCACCCGCCGGCCCAGCACCGTGCTGGCATGCCGGGCCGCGGCAACCGAAGCGGCGTCCGGCACGACGACCATCCGATCGACCACACCGGGCAGAAACGACGGCTCCACGCGAGGCCGGCCGATTCCCTCGATCCGCGACGACATACCGGTCACCACATCGCCGCGACCCTGCGCGTAGGACGGGAAGAAAGCCGAGTTCTCCGGGTCGACCACACACAGTCGGGTGGCGTAGCGGCGGTAGCGGATGTAGCGGCCGATCGTGGCGCTCGTCCCGCCGGTACCCGCACCCACCACGATCCAGTCGGGCACCGGGTGCGACTCGTCTCGCATCTGCTCGAAGATCGACTCGGCGATGTTGTTGTTACCGCGCCAGTCGGTGGCCCGCTCGGCGTTGGTGAACTGATCGATGTAGTGCCCGCCGGTCGCTTCGGCCAGCCGCTCGGCCTCGGCGTACACCTGACTGGATTCGGCAACGAAATGGCAACGGCCGCCCTGAGATTCGATCAGCGCGATCTTGCTGGCACTCGTCGATGACGGCATCACCGCGATGAACGGCAGGCCGAGCAGCGCCGCGAAGTACGCCTCGGACACCGCCGTCGACCCCGACGACGCCTCGATGATCGTGGTGCCCTCGGCGATCCACCCGTTGCACAGCGCGTAGAGGAACAGCGACCGCGCCAGCCGATGCTTGAGGCTGCCCGTGATATGCGTCGTCTCGTCCTTGAGGTACAGCTGCAGATCGCACCCGTCGCACCAGGCCGACGGCAACGGATAGCGCAACAGGTGGGTGTCTGCGCTGCGGCGTGCGTCGGCCTCGATCAACCGGACGGCGTCGTCTACCCACCCGCGTGGGCTGCTACGGCTTGCGGTGAGGGCCCTGTCGTTCACCGCACCGTCGGTCACCGCACCGCGACGCTCGGATGGGACGTGCCCGCCCGAGCGTCCGCGTCCTGACCGCCGGTCGGCGCCGCGACCAGTGTCAGCAGCGTGGCCTCGGGACGGCAGCAGAACCGCAGCGGCGCGTAGGGCGAGGTGCCGATGCCCGCCGAGACGTGCAGCTGGGTGTGCGCACCCCAGCGCGACGGACCCTTGGCCCGCGAACGGTCCAGGCCGCAGTTGGTGACGACGGCGCCGTAGAACGGCAGGCACAACTGGCCGCCGTGGGTGTGGCCGGCCATCACCAGCTGATAGCCGTCGGCCGCGAACCGGTCGAGGACCCGCGGCTCCGGCGAATGGGTCAGCCCCAGCGTGAGGTTCGCGGCGGGACTGGCCGCACCGGCGACGGTCTCATAGCGGTCCCGCGACAGATGCGGGTCGTCCACACCTGCGGCGGCGATGAGCTGACCCCGCACCTCCACCTCGCGGCGGGTGTGGGTCATGTCCAGCCAGCCGCGCTCGGTGAACGCCGCCCGTAGGTCCTGCCACGGCAGCGGTTCGCCGTGGATGCGATGGCCGGGCCGGGTGATGTAGTTGAGCGGGTTCTTCGGCGTCGGACCGAAATAGTCGTTGCTGCCGAACACGAACAATCCCGGCACCGAGAGCAGATCCGACAGCGACTGCACCGGGGCGGGCACGGCCCGGGGGTGAGCGAGGTTGTCGCCGGTGTTGACCACCAGATCGGGTTCCAGGGCGATCAGCTCGCGCAGCCAGGCCTGCTTGCGCCGCTGTCCGGGCCGCATGTGGATGTCGCTGATGTGCAGCACCTTCAGCGGTGACGACCCGGGCGCCAGCACCGGCATCGTCACTTCTCGCACCACGAAGGCGTTGCGCTCGATCACCGCTGCGTAGCCGATGCCGGCGACCAGCGCACCGGCGGACGCCGCGGCGGAGTTCTTCAGGATCGTCGTCGAACGGGCGGACATGCTGCAGAGCCTACTGCCAGAGGTCCCGACGCAGCGCTCTCGACCGCTCGGTCGTAACCAACTGCACATCGATCACGGTGGGGGTGGCGGCGCAGGCGGAGGGGGTCCGAGCACGGGCACGGTGATCGGCGGCAGGCCGGGAATCTCGACCACCGTCTGGCCGACCGGGGCGGGAAGGCCCGGTATTGCGCCCGGCGGAGGCGGCGGAGGCGCCGGCGGAATGCCGTTGGAGACCTGGATCGTGATGATCGACCCCGGCACCGTCTGGCCCCCGGGCGACGTGCCGACCACGGACCCGCGCGGCGCATTGCTGTTCACCGACGATGCCTGGTCGGCGACCTGGAAGCCCGAGTCGCGCAACCGCTGGCGGGCGGCGCTCTCGGTCAGGCCCGACACGCTGGGCACCCGCGAGCCGGGGCCGCCCTCGACATAGCGCGGATCCGTCGGGGGCAGCCGGACCTCGCCGAAGTTGTTGGCGATCGGCTTCATCGCGGCGAACCACGTCCTGGCCGGTTCGTTACCGCCGTACAGATCGCCGTACCCGCACTTGCGGAGCGGGAACGAGCACAGTTCGCCGGGTGCGGTGGAGTCGTCGTAGATGTAGTTCCCGGCGGCGAGCGTGTTGGTGAAGCCCAGGAAGGCCGACGAGCGGTGGGCCTCGGTGGTGCCGGTCTTGCCCGACATCGGCAGGTCCCAGCCGACCGAACCGGCCGCCCCCGCCGCGGTGCCCGCCCCTTCGTCGTCCTTGCTCATGGCGTTGGCCAGGGTGTTCGCCAGGCCCTCGGGCACTGCCTGCTCGCAGGTCTCCGTGGTGACCGAGACCTCCTCGCCGTGTCGGTCGATGACCTGGGCGATCGGGTTCGGCGGGCACCACACGCCGCCGGAGGCCAGCGTCGCTCCGACGTTGGAGAACTCGAGCGCGTTGACCTCGATCGGCCCCAGCACGAACGAGCCGAGGTTCTGCCGTTTGATGAAGTCGGCCAGGCTCTCGTTGCTGCCCGGGTCGTAGTCGCGGGCGGTGCCCGGCAGCGCGTAGGAGCGCAGCCCCAACCGGACCGCCATGTCGACGCTGCGCTGCACACCGACCTGCGAGATCAGCTTGGCGAACGCCGTGTTGGGTGACGTGGCCAATGCGTCGGTGATGTTCATGGCGCCGCGGTAACCGCCTGCGTTCTTCACACACCACGTCGCGGCCGGACAACCGGGGGTGTCGCTGCTGCCCAGTCCCTTGGCCTGGAACTGTGCGGGCACGTCGAGCTGGGCGTTGATGCCCATCCCCATCTCCATGGCCGCCGCGGTGGTGAACAGCTTGAACGTCGAACCAGCACCGTCGCCGACCAGGGAGAACGGCTGGGGCTGCATGGTCTCGCCCGCGTCGAGGTTCAGCCCGTAGGTCCGGCTGCTGGCCATCGCCAGCACCGGATGGGATTCCTTACCGGGCTTGATGACGCTCATGACGCTGGCGACGCCGTTGAGGTCCGGCGGGGCGAACTGGTTGACCGCCGCCTTCACCGGACCCTGGACATCGGGGTCGAGGGTGGTTCTGATCAGGTACCCGCCCCTGGCGACCTGCTCCTTGCTGATGCCCGCGCGCGCCAGGTACTCCAGCGCGTAGTCGCAGAAGAATGCGCGGTCGCCGGCGGCGATGCAGCCGCGCGGCAGCTCTTTGGGCTGCGGAAGGACGCCCAGCGGCTCCTCCTTGGCGGCGCGCAACGCGGCCGCTTCCTCGGGGATGTTCTGGATCATGGTGTCCAGCACCAGGTTTCGACGTGCCAGCGCACCCTCGGGGTTGGTGTAGGGGTTCAGCGTGCTGGTCGACTGCACCATGCCCGCCAGCAGAGCGGCCTGCTGCCAGTTCAACTCCGAGGCGTTGATCCCGAAGTACGTCTGCGCGGCGTCCTGCACGCCGAAGGCGCCGTTGCCGAAAGACACCAGGTTCAGATAGCGGGTCAGGATCTCGGGTTTGGTGAACGTCTTGTCCAGCGTCAGCGCCATCCGGATCTCGCGCAGCTTGCGAGCCGGGGTGGTCTCGATGGCGGCCCGCTTCTCGGCGTCGGTCTGGGCGATCACCAGCAGCTGATAGTTCTTGACGTACTGCTGCTCGATCGTCGAACCGCCGCGGGTGTCGAGATTTCCGGACAGGTAACCGGACAGACCGGTCAGCGTGCCCTGCCAGTCCACGCCGTTGTGTTCGGCGAAACGCTTGTCCTCGATCGAGACGATCGCCAGCTTCATCGTGTTGGCGATCTGGTCGGTGGGCACCTCGAAGCGGCGCTGGTTGTACAGCCAGGCGATGACGTTGCCCTTGGCGTCGACCATTGTCGACACCTGCGGCACCTCACCTTCGACCAGTTGCGCCGAACCGTTGGCCACCACGTCGGAGGCCCGGTTGGACACCAGGCCGAAGCCGCCGACGACCGGAAACAGCAACGCCGCGGTGATCACGCTGGCCAGCAGAACGCACCAGGCGAGTTTGATCACCGTCACCGCCCGCGGAGGCGGCGTCGGCGGTGCACTCGGTGGGCTGTCCGGCATGACGTACAGACTAACGACGTCGCAAAATGTCGGCTCCTCACGGGCGATCGCCGGACCGCAAAAACGCGTCGAGCGGCGCGGACGTCAATTTTGCCGACTGACGGCACGGTCGTCCCAAAAAAGTGGAGGCGTACGTATTGCGCAAGACGGCTTTGACCATCTAATTTGGTCGGACAGTGCGATACAGGTCACACTGACCCCTCGCAATGTGACGTAGATCGCATGAGCGCTCTACTACCAGGGATCGCGCCGTACCGGTGTTGACCGGGGGGCGGTTGGAACGGAGGGAACTCTGGTGTCAGCTACGAGGCCCGCGGCGCGCAGGACCGCGATGACATCGTCGGCTCACAGCGTCGTCCACGGTGCCGAGGCCGAAGCCCGAATCGCCTGGGTGTCGCAAGCTCGATGCCGCCAGACCGATCCTGATGAGCTGTTCGTCCGGGGGGCCGCACAGCGCAAAGCCGCAGTCATCTGCCGGCATTGTCCGGTGATTCTCGAGTGCGGCGCCGACGCGCTCGACAACCGGGTGGAGTTCGGGGTCTGGGGTGGAATGACCGAACGGCAACGCCGCGCCCTGCTCAAGCAGCATCCCGAGGTCGTCTCCTGGGCGGAGTTCTTCAGCGCCCAGCGCAAACACCGCAACGCGGTCTGATCCGCGTCGGAGTCTTCGTCGCCTACGCGGCGCTCTCGCCGGTGATCTGATCGGCGATCGCCCGCAGCGCCTCCAGGTCTGAGACGTCGAACGGCAGCGAAGGCACACCCACGATCGACACGTGCGGGTTGGCCCCGGTGAAACGCGACAGCAGTCGGATCTCGCGTTTGGCGGTCATGGCCCGGTCGGCGTGAATCCGCAGCACCGCCGCCGGCACCGACTCCGGATCGCTCTTCTCGAGGGTCTCGGCGGCCTCCTCGGCCTTCTCGGCGTGCAGATCGCACAGCATCGGGTGGGTGCGGTTGAGGATCAAACCGGCCAGCGGCATGTGCTCCTCGGAGAGTCGGTCGACGAAGAACGACGCCTCGCGGAGCGCATCGGGTTCGGCCGCCGAGACCACCACGAACTGCGTCCCGCGCCGCTTGAGCAATTCATAAGTGCGGTCGGCCTTCTCACGGAAGCCGCCGAACGTCGAGTCCAGGGACTGCACGAAAGACGCTGCGTCCGAGAGCATCTGCGAACCGAGGACCGTGGACAGCGCTTTCATCGCCAGCCCCATCGCGCCCGTGACCAACCGGCCGATACCCCGTCCGGGGCCCAGCAGCAGCTTCCAGAGTCTGCTGTCCATGAAGCCGCCCAACCGTTTTGGCGCGTCCAGGAAATCCAACGCGTTGCGTGACGGCGGTGTGTCGACGACCACCAGATCCCACCGGTCCTCGGCCAGGAGCTGGCCGAGCTTCTCCATGGCCATGTACTCCTGAGTGCCGGCCAGCGAGGTGGCCACCGTCTGATAGAACTGGTTGTCCAGGATCTCTTGCGCCCGTTGGGTTCCCGAGTACTGGATGACCATCTCGTCGAACGTGCGGCGCATGTCGAGCATCATCGCGTGCAGTTCGCCCGACACCTCGGGGGCCAGCGGAACCCGCTGCGGGGTGTTGCCGAGCGTCTTGATGCCCAGCGCCTGGGCGAGCCGCTTGGCCGGGTCGATGGTCAGCACCACGACGGTCCTGCCGTACTCCGCCGCGCGCAGTGCCATCGCCGCCGCGGTGGTGGTCTTGCCGACGCCTCCCGCCCCGCAGCACACCACGACGCGGTTCGACGTGTCCTTGAGAATCGAGCCCATGTCGAGGGCCGGTGGAGTCGCACTCATCATCGCACCCCCTGGCGTTCGAGTTCTTCTGCGAGTTCGTACAGGCTGCCGAGGTCGACACCGTCGACGATCTGCGGCAACTGCAGGCGCGCCACGTCCAGCGCGTCGAGCTGCTCCGCGCTTTCGGCGCGCGCCTTGATCCGGGTCGCGTGCTGGATCGTCTCGGTCAACAGGCCGGCGAAATCGGAGTCCGACAACGTGATTCCAGCCTCGGCCAGCCCGGCACGCACGGTGTCGGCGTCGATGTCTCCTTCGGCCGCCTTGGTCAACGCATCGGCAGGCAGGTAAGCGGGGATGTTGCGGTTGACGATGACGCTGCCGATGGGCAGGCCGAGTTCCTTGAGCTCGTCGATGGCCTCCAGTGTCTCCTGGATGGGCAGCGCCTCGAGCAGCGTGACGAGGTGGATGGCGGTCATATCGGAGTGCAGCACCTTGACCACGCTTTCGGCCTGGCCGTGCACCGGGCCGCCCTTGGCCAGATCCGACACCGCCTTGGTGACATCGAGGAACCGAGCGATGCGACCCGTCGGCGGGGAATCGACCACGACGGCGTCGTAGACGGGCTGTTTGCCTTTCTCCGCGCGGGTCACGATCTCGCGGATCTTGCCGGTCAACAGCACGTCGCGCAGACCCGGCGCGATCGTGGTCGCGAACTCGACGGCCCCGATCCGGCGCATCGCGCGTCCGGCCAGACCCAGGTTGTAGAACATCTCGAGGTACTCCAGGAACGCGGCCTCGGTGTCGATGGCCAGCGCGTTGACCTGACCGCCGCCCTCGGCGGTCGCGATCTTGACCTCCTGGTAGGGCAGTGGCGGCACGTCGAACAACTGCGCAATGCCTTGGCGCCCTTCGACTTCCACCAACAGCACCTTGCGACCGCCGGCGGCCAGCGCCAACGCCAGCGATGCAGCGATCGTCGATTTGCCGGTGCCACCCTTGCCGGTGACGAAGTGCAGGCGAGCCTTGCTCAGCCGGGAGGGCCAGCCGACGGATCTACCGCCATTGGTAGTGGGAGCCACCCGTGCATGCTAGCCAACGAACTTTCGCGCTCCGCAGGTCCGCGGCTCGTAGCCCTCCGGAGATAAGCTCGGGCGCATGACCGAATCGACCCGGTGGGAGTACTCCACCGTTCCGCTGCTGACCCACGCCACCAAGCAGATCCTCGATCAGTGGGGCGAGGACGGTTGGGAGTTGGTGTCTGTGCTGCCGGGGCCCACGGGTGAACAGCACGTCGCCTACCTCAAGCGTCCCAAGTGACACCGTCCGCGCGGCTGGCGGAGTTGGGCATCGAACTGCCTCCACTGGTCGCGCCGTTGGCGGCCTACGTGCCCGCGGTACGCACCGGCAACCTCGTCTACACCGCGGGCCAGCTGCCTATCCGAGACGGCGAGCTGGTGCTCACCGGGAAGGTCGGCGGCGCGGTGGCACCCGAGCAGGCCCATGACCTGGCTCGGGTGTGCGCGCTCAACGCGCTGGCCGCGGTGCACTCGCTTGTCGGCATCGACGCGGTGACCCGGGTGGTCAAGGTGGTCGGGTTCGTCGCCTCGGCTCCTGGATTCCACGGTCAGCCGGGTGTGATCAACGGCGCGTCGGAACTGTTCGGTGAGGTGTTCGGGGAGGCCGGCGCGCATGCGCGTTCCGCGGTCGGGGTGTCCGAGCTGCCCAGGGACGCCCCGGTCGAGGTGGAAGTGATCGTGGAGGTCGCGTGACGGCGGAGCATCCGGCTTACGGACGGCTGCGTCCGGTCACGGACACCGCCTCCGTGCTGCTGTGCGACAACCCCGGTTTGTTGACGCTGGAAGGCACCAACACGTGGGTGTTGCGCGGCCCCGGCAGCGACGAGATGGTCGTCGTCGACCCCGGACCCGATGACGACGAGCACATCGGGCGGCTCGCGGAACTCGGCACGATTCCGCTGGTGCTGATCAGCCACAAACACGAGGACCACACCGGCGCCATCGACAAGATCGTCGACCGCACGGGTGCGGTGGTGCGATCCGTGGGCAGCGGATTCCTGCGAGGCCTCGGCGGCCCGCTCACCGACGGGGAGGTCATCGAGGCCGCCGGGCTGCGGATCACCGTGATGGCGACACCGGGGCACACCGTGGACTCGGTGTCGTTCCTGCTCGACGATGCGGTGCTGACGGCCGACACCGTGCTGGGCCGCGGGACGACCGTCATCGACAAAGAGGACGGCAGTCTCGCCGAATACCTCGAGTCACTGCAGCGGCTGCGGGGCCTCGGGGCGCGCACCGTGCTGCCCGGACACGGGCCCGATCTCAAGGACCTCGAAGCCGTCACCGACATGTACCTGAGACACCGCGAAGAGCGGCTCGACCAGGTGCGCGCGGCGTTGCGAGAACTCGGCGTCGACGCCACCGTGCGACAGGTCGTCGAGCACGTCTATACCGACGTCGACGAGAAGCTGTGGGACGTGGCCGAATGGAGCGTCCAAGCGCAGCTCGACTATCTGCGCGCCTGAGTTGTGGAGTCTTACCGGCGCTCATCGCCGGTGCGGCTCCACAAATCGCTACCGGGCTCGGTGCCAGATGCTCGCTCGTTACCTCGCTCGGCGGGCCAGCCGTTCCGAGTCGGAGATCAGAACGCTCTTGCCCTCCAAGCGAATCCAGCCGCGATGGGCGAAGTCGGCGAGCGCCTTGTTGACGGTCTCCCTCGACGCGCCGACGAGCTGGGCGATCTCCTCCTGGGTGAGGTCGTGGGTCACCCGGAGCGCGCCGCCCTCCTGGGTGCCGAACCGCTGCGCCAGCTGAAGCAGCTGCTTGGCCACCCGGCCGGGAACGTCGGTGAAGATCAGGTCGGCGAGGTTGTTGTTGGTGCGACGCAGCCGGCGGGCGAGCACCCGCAGTAGCTGCTCGGCGATCTCGGGCCGGTCGGCGATCCACGCCCGCAGCGCGTCGCGGTCCATCGACACCGCGCGAACCTCGGTGATGGTGGTCGCGCTCGACGTCCGCGGACCGGGGTCGAAGATCGAGAGTTCACCGAACATGTCCGACGGACCCATGATCGTGAGCAGGTTCTCGCGGCCGTCCGGCGAGCGGCGCCCGATCTTGACCTTGCCGGAAATGATGATGTAGAGCCGGTCGCCGGGCTCACCCTCGGCGAACACGGTGTGTCCACGGGGGAAGTCGACTGGCTGCAGTTGCTTGGTCAGCGCGGTGACGGCGCTGGGTTCGACCCCCTGGAAGATTCCGGCCCGCGCCAGGATCTCGTCCACGTTGCCCCTCTTAAGCTGTTAGGTGAAGCCGACCTCTATCGGTAAGCGAGATAAGTCTAGAGGTACCCGGTTTCGTGACCAGCCCACGCTACACACGATCGGCATGTCGGGTCTGCTGAAATTCGGGATTCATCGTCTGCTGCGGATATGGCCGTACCGGCAGATCCTCGTCCCGAAAAACCGCCGTTGACCCGCTGGTGGCCGCGTGCGCGACGTGTTGGCGAAGACGCAGCCCGTCCAATGCCCGGCTCATTCCGTCGCGCGCCAGCGTGTCGACGTCCAGCGGCTCGGCGTGCTCGAAGAACTGCGCCACATCGGTGGCGGAGACCGTGTCGCGGTGCAGGCCGGCCTCCAGGCGCTGCAGCCCGAGCGTCGCAGCCATCAGCAACCCGGGAATCAGGCCAACGAGCAACCACGACACAAGGCAGAAGTAAACACGCCGAAAGTCTCAGCGGGATCACGAATCGTCACCGGTCCGCAGTAGGTCGACGGCGCGATCCGCGGTGGCTTTGTCTCAGCCTCTCAGTACGCTGGCATTCGTGACCGTAAGCGAGGCGTCGGCAAAGAAGGCGGGTACGCGTAAGCGCGCCCGGAATCGGGACGGCGAGACGCGGATTGGCCTCGTCCGTCGCGCGCGGCGCATGAATCGCACGCTGGCGCAGGCGTTTCCGCACGTGTACTGCGAGCTGGACTTCACCAACCCCCTCGAGCTCACCGTCGCAACGATCCTGTCGGCCCAGAGCACCGACAAGCGGGTCAACCTCACGACACCGGCGCTGTTCGAGAAATATCGCACCGCCCTGGACTACGCGCAGGCCGACCGCACCGAACTGGAAGAGCTCATCCGGCCCACCGGGTTCTTTCGCAACAAGGCGAACTCGCTCATCAGGCTGGGCCAGGAACTCGTCGAGCGGTTCGACGGGGAGGTTCCGGCGACCATGGAGGAGCTGGTCAGCCTGCCGGGGGTCGGGCGCAAGACCGCCAACGTCATCCTCGGCAACGCATTCGGCGTCCCCGGCATCACGGTCGACACCCACTTCGGCAGGCTCGTCCGCCGCTGGGGGTGGACCACCGAAGAGGATCCGGTCAAGGTCGAGCACGCGGTCGGCGAGTTGATCGAGCGCAGTGAGTGGACCGATCTGAGCCACCGGGTGATCTTTCACGGCCGCCGCGTCTGCCACGCGCGCAAGCCGGCGTGCGGCGTCTGCGTGCTGGCCGACGACTGCCCCTCGTTCGGCATCGGCCCCACCGACCCCCTGATCGCCGCGCCGCTGGTCAAGGGGCCCGAAACCGAGCATCTGCTGGCCATGGCCGGCCTGTAGCCGCAACCGCCGCGACCGACCGTGCGTACCTCGACCCGCTGGACCGTCGTGGTGCTCGTTGTTCTCGTGGCGCTGGGGTGGGCACTGTGGTCGCAGCTGGACCGCGACACCGATTCCCCCGGGGCGCCGACGCAGGACAGTGCGCGCGACCGCCGTGCCGCTGACACCGCCGAAGCGCTGGCGGGCCCGCGGGCCGAGGCCGACCTGCCGCCGTGCCCCGCGCCCGGAGCCGGACCGGGACCCGAGGCATTGCGCGGCATCACGCTGGAGTGCGCGGGGGACGGGGTGATGGTCGACGTGGCCAAGGCGCTGGCCGGCCGCGTCGTCGTGCTCAACCTGTGGGCGTACTGGTGCGCGCCGTGCGCCGCCGAACTCCCCGCGATGGCCGAATACCAGCGACGCATGGGACCGGACGTGACCGTGCTGACGGTGCACCAGGACGAGAACGAGACCGCGGCGCTGCTGCGGCTGGCCGAACTCGGCGTGCGGCTGCCCACATTGCAGGACGGCAGGCGGCTGATCGCCGCCGCGCTGCGGGTACCCAACGTCATGCCCGCAACCGTGGTCTTGCGCGCGGACGGTAGCGTTGCTGAGGTCCTGCCGCGCTCTTTCACCAGCGCCGATGAGATCGCCGCAGCGGTGGGGCCGCAGGTCGGCGCGAGGACGGGAGAGCCGGGGTGAGCTGGGTCAGCGAGGGCAGCGGTCTGACGCCCGATGCCGCTCCGGCCTGGCTCAAACCGTTGCTGGACAACGCCGGCGACATCAAGCGGGCGTACCGCAGGCGCGTACCGCCCGAGCTGCTCGCGATGGTCACCAGCGAAGGCAAACCGGCGCAGGCCGACGCCCGCGAGGCTGCGGTGCTGGTGTTGTTCTCCGGACCATCCGACTCCCCGACCGGCGGTGTGCCCGACGACGCCGACCTGCTGGTCACGGTGCGCGCGGGGACCCTGCGACACCACGCAGGTCAGGCCGCGTTTCCCGGTGGTGCCGTCGAGCCCGGCGACCACAGCCCGGTGCAGACGGCGCTGCGGGAGGCCAACGAGGAAACCGGGATCGACGCCGAGCGGTTGCATCCGCTCACCACGATGGAGCGGTTGTTCATACCCCCGTCGGGGTTTCACGTCGTGCCGGTGCTCGCGTACTCGCCGGACCCCGGACCGGTGGGCGTCGTCGACGAGGCCGAGACCGCGCACGTCGCCCGGGTCCCGGTCCGCGCGTTCATCAACCCCGAGAACCGAATCATGGTGTACCGCAAGGCCAACACCCGGCGGTACGCGGGTCCGGCGTTCCTGCTCAACGAGATGCTGGTGTGGGGTTTCACCGGTCAGGTGATCTCGGCGATGCTCGACGTCGCCGGATGGGCCCAGCCGTGGAATACCGGCGACGTGCGCGAACTGGAGGACGCAATGGCGCTCGTCGGCCGCGGGTCCGGTTACGGTGATGCACAACCATGACATCGTCACAGTGGGTGGACCTCGTCGTCCTCGGCATCGCCTTCGTGGCGGGTATTTCGGGCTGGCGCTCGGGCGCGCTGGGCTCGATGCTGTCGTTTCTCGGGGTGGTGCTCGGCGCCGTCGCCGGGGTGCTGTTGGCGCCCCATCTGGTCGCCAACATCGAGGGCCCCCGCACCAAGCTGTTCGTGACGCTGTTCTTGATCCTGGCGCTGGTCGTCGTCGGCGAGATCGCCGGCGTCGTGCTCGGCCGGGCGGTGCGCAGCGCCATCCGCAACCGCTCGCTGCGGGCGGTCGACTCGCTGATCGGGGTGGCAATCCAGATCGTGGCCGTCCTGGTGGCCGCGTGGATGCTGACGTACCCACTGCAGTCGTCCGACCAACCGAACCTCGCCGCGGCCGTGCGTGGCTCGCAGGTGCTCAAGGAGGTCAACGACCTGGCGCCGGGATGGCTGCGCGAGGTGCCGAAGCGGCTCTCGGCGTTGTTGGACACGTCCGGGCTGCCCGACGTGTTGCAGCCCTTCGGGCGCACCCCGATCGTGGCAGTCGACGCGCCCGACGCCGCACTGGCCGCTGACCCGGTCGTGGCGTCGGCGCGGCCCAGCGTCGTCAAGATCCGCGGGGTCGCCCCGGGTTGCCAGAAGGTCCTGGAAGGAACCGGCTTCGTCGCCGCCAGCAACCGCGTGATCTCGAACGCGCACGTGGTCGCCGGATCGGAAAGCGTCACCGTCGAGGCCGACGGGCAGACCTACGACGCCTTCGTCGTGTCCTACGACCCGCAAGCCGACATCTCGATCCTCGACGTGCCGGACCTGCCGTCGGCCCCGTTGTCGTTCGCCGACACACCGGCCACCACCGGCACCGACGCCGTCGTGATGGGCTATCCCGGCGGCGGGAACTTCGTCGCCACGCCGGCGCGTGTCCGCGAGATCATCGAGCTGAGCGGTCCCGACATCTATCGCACCACCACCGTCGAGCGCGAGGTCTACACCATCAGAGGAACTGTGCGCCAAGGCAATTCGGGTGGTCCGATGATCGACCGTGAGGGACGCGTACTGGGCGTGGTGTTCGGTGCCGCGGTCGACGACGCCGACACCGGTTTCGTGCTGACCGCCAACGAGGTGTCGGCGCAACTGGCCAAGTTGGGCAACAGCGAACGCGTGCCCACCGGCGCCTGCATCGCCTAGCCGTACACCTGCGCCACGAAACGGGACAACTGGTCGTTGACCGTGTCCGGTGCCTCCTCGTGACCGAAATGCCCTGCGCCGTCGATGGATACGTACCTGCCATGCGGTGCGTAACGCTGTGTCCGGTACACCGGGTCGGCCAGTACGTACGGGTCGGCGACACCCCGCATGTGCAGCACCGGCACGCTGATGGGGCGCTTCATCGTGCGCATGAAACGGCGACCCTCGCCGCGGAGTTGGCTGCGCACTGCCCACCGCTGATACTCGAGCGCCGAGTGCGCGGCCCCGGGTATCTGAATGGCGCGGCGCATGTGCGCGATGGTCTCGGAGAAGTCCTCGGTCCCAAGCCATTTGTCACCCGCACGGCTGCGCACAAGGCGTTCGAGTTCGGCGCCGTCGTTGCGGGTCAACGCCCGCTCGGGCCACATCGGCACCTGGTAGCGCAGCATCCAGGGCAGCAGCGCGCGACCCTGGTCGCGGCGGCGCAGCGCCGAGGCGCGCAGTGCCGCCGGATGCGGTGAGCTAACAACCGCGATCGCCCGGACCGCACGCGGATGCAGCACCGCGGTGGCCCAGCACACCAGTCCGCCGTCGGCATGCCCGACCAGCGTTGCGCTCTTGTGTCCCAGCGCCCGCACCAGGCCCGCGGTGTCGCCGGCCAGCGTCCAGCCGTCATAACCCCGCGGGGGTTTGTCGCTGGCGCCGTAACCGCGCAGGTCGACGGCGACCACGCGGGCACCGGTCAAGCCGCGCAGTTGATGGCGCCAGGACCACCAGAACGACCCGAATCCGTGCAGCAGGATGACCAGCGGCCGCTCGGCGCCCGCGGACGCCTCGCTCTGCGCTTCGACCACATGGAAGCGAATACCGTTGGCGTGCACCTTCAGATGCCGCCATGGCCCGTCGATACGGACGACCGACGGAGCGGGTGGGGGCACTTACCAGCCCGACGGGTCGGCGGTCGACACCGGCTTTCCGTCGCCCGAGGCGATCTCCTTGGTCCTGTCATGGCCCGGCGTCAGCGCCTCGGGGATCTCCTTGACCGATTCGATCGTCTTCTGCGGCCCGCGGATTCGTCGCACCTTCAGATAGCCGAGGAAGGCGAATATGGCGGTGACGACGACCATCAGGCCGAACACGATGAGGTACGCCGCCCACTTCACCAGCCACAGGTCGAGCAGCTCACCGAGGAAGAAGAAGAAAAAGAACGTCGAGTAGAACAGCACGACCAGCGCGAGGATGAAGAAGACGCTGCCGGTCAGGCCCTTCTTGACGTCGCGGGTGATCTCGGCCTTGGCCAGCTCGACCTCGGCGCGCACCAGCGTGGACACCTGTGCGGTCGCGTTCTTGACGAGGTCACCGATCGACGGGTCGGCCTTTGGCGCATGCGGATCGACCAGCGGTATCGACGTGACGGTGGTCGGCGCGCCATTCCTGCGATCGCTCACGACGGTTCCTCCCGCATTGGCCGGATCGCCGGATGTCCCGGCGTTGGTCCCATTGCCGGCGCCGCCGGCGATGGTGTCGGTCGCGACTCATGTTGCCATGTGGCGTGCGCTCAAACGATCCCGGCCGACGATAGACTGGCCGGATCAGTGGCAGGGCAGGTCGGGGCGCGTCGATAGGGGAAACGTTCACGTGAAGACCAGCGGCCTCCAGCTGTGCCGTCTCGCCACGACCATCGTCGTCGCCGCGGCAGCTCTGCTCTGCATGCCCGCCGCCGCGCACGCCCAGGGGTTGGTCGCGCTGGGCGGCGGCTCGGGCCTGGTCGTCAACGGCGAGACGCTGTGCACGCTCACCGCGATCGGCAACGACAACCGGGGGCGACTGGTGGGCTTCACCTCCGCACACTGCGGCGGGCCCGGCGCCACAGTCAGTGCCGAAGGCGTCGATGCCGCCGGCGTGGTGGGCACGATGGTCGCGGGCAACGACGCCCTGGACTACGCCGTCATCGAGTTCGATCCGCAGAAGGTGCGTCCGGTCAACAACGTCGACGGGTTCCAGATCGACGGCCTGGGACCCGATCCGGTCGCCGGTGACATCGCCTGCAAACTCGGGCGCACGACCGGGTACTCGTGCGGCGTGACGTGGGGCCCGGGTGAGGAGCCGGGCACCATCGTCAACCAGGTGTGCGGTCAGCCAGGGGATTCCGGCGCGCCGGTCACCGTCAACAACCGACTGGTCGGCATGATCCACGGCGCCTTCTCCGAGGCCCTGCCCACGTGCGTCATCAAGTACATCCCGCTGCACACCCCCGCGGTGACCATGTCGTTCAACACGCAGCTGGCCGACATCACGGCCAAGAACCGGCCGGGGACGGGCTTCGTCCCCGTCGGCGCCGCCTGATCCCGCGGGTGCTCACCTAGCTTTCGGTCTTGCTGGCGCGGATCGCCTCGAACACGTCCGGATCGACCAGTGTCGACGTGTCGCCGAGTTCGCGGCCTTCGGCCACGTCCCGCAGAAGCCGGCGCATGATCTTGCCGCTGCGCGTCTTGGGCAGTTCGGGTACGACGTGAATCTCCCTGGGCCGGGCGATCTTTCCAATCTCCTTGGCGACCTGTGCGGAAAGTTCCTGCACCATGTCGTCGCTGTCTTTGGCGTGTGACTCGAGGATGACGAATGCGCAGATGCCCTGGCCGGTGGTCTCGTCGCTGGCGCCGACGACCGCGGCCTCGGCGACATGGGAGTGCCCGACCAACGCCGACTCGACCTCTGCGGTCGAAATGCGGTGTCCCGATACGTTCATCACGTCATCGATGCGGCCGAGCACCCAGATGTCGCCGTCGGCGTCGACCCTGGCCCCGTCGCCGGCGAAGTACCAACCCTGCTTCTCGAACCGCTTCCAGTAGGTCTCCTTGTATCGCTGGGCGTCCTTCCAGATACCGCGCAGCATCGCCGGCCACGGTTGATCGAGGACGAGGTAGCCGGTGACATGCTCGGCGCCTTCGGCCTCGGGCGACAGATCGTTGCCCTCGTCGTCGACGATCCTGGCCGTGATGCCCGGCAGTGGTGCCATCGCCGCACCCGGCTTGGCCGCCGTCACACCGGGCAACGGGGAGATCATGATCGCCCCGGTCTCGGTCTGCCACCAGGTGTCGACCACCGGAGTCCGGTCGCCGCCGATGACCTTGCGATACCACCGCCAGGCCTCCGGGTTGATCGGCTCGCCGACCGACCCCAGCAGGCGCAAGCTGGACAGGTCGTGGGCGTCGGGGATCTCACGACCCCACTTCATGAACGTGCGGATCAAGGTCGGGGCGGTGTAATAGATTGTCACACCGTACTTTTCGATGATCTCGAAGTGACGGTGCTCGCTCGGGGAGTTGGGAGTGCCCTCGTAGACCACTTGTGTGCACCCGTTGGACAGTGGGCCGAACACGATGTAGCTGTGCCCGGTGACCCAGCCGATGTCGGCGGTGCACCAGTACACGTCGGTTTCCGGCTTGGCGTCGAACACGTAGTAGTGGGTGTAGGACGACTGGGTGAGAAAGCCGCCGGAGGTGTGCACGATGCCCTTGGGTTTGCCGGTGGTGCCCGAGGTGTACAGCAAGAACAGCGGATGTTCGGAGTCGAACGCCTCGGGAGTGTGTTCGGTGGAGGCGGCGTCGACGATGTCGTGCCACCAGACATCGCGGCCCTCAGTCCACGGCACGTCGATGCCGGTGCGCTCCACCACCAGCACGTGCTCGACGGATGCCTGGCCCTGCACCGCTTCGTCGACGCCGGTTTTCAACGGCACCGCCTGACCGCGTCGGTACTGCCCGTCGGTGGTGATGACCAACTTGGCCTCGGCGTCCTCGATGCGCGCGGCCAGCGCCGAGGATGAGAACCCGGCGAAGACCACGCTGTGCAGCACCCCGAGACGCGCGCACGCCAGCATCGCGATGATCGCCTCCGGGATCATCGGCATGTAGATGGCGGCCCGGTCCCCCGCGCGGAGTCCCAGTTCGGTCAGCGCGTTGGCGGCCTTGCAGACCTCGTCTTTGAGTTGGGCGTAGGTCAGCGCGTGCGAGTCACCGACCGGTTCGCCCTCCCAGTACAGGGCCACCCGGTCGCCGTGGCCGGCTTCGACGTGGCGGTCCACGCAGTTGTAGGCCACGTTGAGTTTTCCGCCGACGAACCATTTGGCGAACGGGGCGTCCGACCAATCGAGCACCTCGCCGAACGGTGTCTCCCACTCGAGCCGATTGGCCTGCTCCGCCCAGAAGGCCAATCGGTCCTTCTCGGCCTGACGGTAAAGGTCCTCGGTCGCATTCGCCTGCTCGGCGAACTCCGGAGACGGGGGATAGACGGACGGACCGTGAGCGTGCTGCGCCGATGACTCTGCCATATCTGTGAGGGTAGTCACCTTGTCGCGCTCACACATTGGCATGCCACAGTCCGCTGGGCCGGCGGGTACGTCCGGTGCGTCCGGTGCGGACAGCGTCGTGGCTTGCGGGGTCAGCGGTCGGCTAGCGTGTGCTGCCGTGACCGGTGGCTTCGCGAAGGACCCGTTGGCGCCGCTGGCCGAACTGCCCGGCGTGGCCGAGGCAGCCGAGGAGGCCCGCGAAGCGCTGGGCCGCGCACACCGCCACCGAACCAACCTGCGGGGCTGGCCGAAGAGTGCCGCCGAAGCCGCGCTGCGGGCCGCCCGAGCGTCGTCGGTGCTCGACGGCGGTGCGCTTCAACTGTCCGACGACGGCACCCCCGATCCGGTGCTGGCCGGGGCGCTACGGGTGTCTGAAGCGGTGGAAGGCGGGGCGACGACACTGGTCGGCGTGTGGCAGCGCGCCCCGCTGCAGGCCATCGCCCGGTTGCACGCGCTGGCGGCCGCCGACATCGCAACCGACGACCGGTTGGGTCGCCCGCGCCAGGACGCCGATGTCAGCACCCGGCTGACCCTGCTGGCCGACATCTTGACTGGAGGCACCCGGGTCCCGGCGCCCGTGCTCGCCGCCGTCGTGCACGGTGAGCTGCTCACGCTCGCCCCGTTCGGTGCCGCCGACGGTGTGGTGGCGCGGGCGGCGTCGCGGTTGGTGACGATCACCACCGGACTGGACCCGCACGGGCTCGGCGTGCCGGAGGTTCACTGGATGCGCCGGTCCGGCGACTACGACGCCGCGGCGCGGGGTTTCTCATCCGGAACTCCCGACGGCCTGACCGCGTGGATCCTGTTGAGCTGTCACGCATTGCACGCGGGAGCCCGCGAGGCGCTGTCGATCGCGCAGGCGGCCTCGTCGTCCTGAGGGGTTGCTGGAAGGGACGGCCGGCACCGGCCGTCGACCGGCCTTCCAATGCGAAGCGGGCGACGCTCCGAACGTGGTTCGGCTCGTCGCCCGCTAGCACGGAGACCGGTTACCAAGCGTGCTCTGATGGGCTGCGTGGGTGACCTCGGCGTCTTGTCGATGCGCTTCGACTGCAACCCCACCCAAAGGGTCGCTATAGCCGTCCGCTCTTCGCAAATACGCAGGCCCGCAACACTTTTGCCTATTCCGCGGCATGTGCTCCGCGTGGGTGCCGGGTTCCGTGCTGGGGAGCCTGAAGCGGGAGATTCGAGCCTTCTCTTCCGACTCGATCTTGGCCTCTCCAAGCTTCCGTGACTCCTTTGTACCCCGTGACCGCGATCACATCAAGGGCCAAATCGGCGCTAGTCCGGATCGTTACGTGGAGCCGTGCCGGCGGGCGAAGAGTTGGCTAGAACGCGAAGCGCCGCAACAGCGAATAGGTCAGTGCGCCGGCGGCCAGAGCGCTGATGCCCACCGCCGCAGTGGTGGCCACGGCCGCGCCCGAGGGGGCCGGGATCCGGTCCCGCAGCGACACCGGTTTGGAGAAGTCGAGCACGGGCCAACCCCGGGCCGCGGCTTCTCTTCGCAACGCGCGGTCGGGATTGACCACGTTCGGATGCCCGACGGTCTCGAGCATCGGTAGGTCGGTGATCGAGTCGGAATAGGCATAACAATGCTCGAGCGCATAGCCCTCGCGCGCGGCCAGTTCCCGGATCGCGGCGACCTTGCCTTCGCCGTAGCAGTAGAACGCGATCTCCCCGGTGTATTTGCCGTCCTCGACGACCATACGAGTGGCCATCGCGTGTGTGGCGCCCAGCGCCCTGGCGATCGGCGCGACGATCTCCTCGCCGGACGCCGACACCATCACCACGTCGCGGCCGCACAGTTTGTGGTCGGCGATCAGCTCGGCCGCCTCGGCGAAAACCAACGGGGTGACGACGTCATGCAGGGTTTCGCCGACGATCGACTTCACCTGCTCGACGTCCCAGCCGGCGCACATGTTCGTGACGTAGGCGCGCATGCGGTCCATCTGGTCGTGGTCGGCGCCGGACATCAGAAACACGAATTGGGCGTACGTCGACTTCAGGACCGCCCGCCGATTCAATAGTCCTTGCTCAAAAAAAGGTTTGCTGAAAGCCAGAGTGCTGCTTTTTGCGATGACCGTCTTATCGAGGTCGAAGAAGGCGGCAGTTCGGACCGGACCGTCCGTCGGGGCGGCCGCCGCCGAAGCGTCCGGCGCCTCGTCCGGCGGACCAGATGCGCTCACAGCGCCAGCATAGGGGCCCGCGCGTGACAATAGCCGGGTTGATGTACAAAGTGGCAGGTTATGACAGGTGTCGGAGATACGACACTTCCGTAAATTGGGTGTCTTTTCTCAGCGCGCAGCACTTGCGCCCAAGCCGACTGGCGTGTGTATAGTGAGCCTTACCCGGCTTATGTCGGGTGTGCATCAGCCCGACCCCCCGGGGCTGATACACGACGACCTCCGCCTCCTCCCCCCCTGGCGGGGGTCGTCCCTTTTTCGGGACTTTTCGCAATCCGGATATGTGCTGCCATTCACGGTGGTTGCGGAACGCCGTTTTCGTTTGCGGTCTCTCGCCTGGTCCATTCACAAGATCGAGGTAATCCACAGATCACGCGTCCCCGGTAGCGTCACCGCGCGCTTGCCCCACAGGGTGAGGAGGTGGCTTCGTCAAGTGGATACCTCGCGCTGATCGCCGACCCTGCGCTTCGGGAGGACGTGGATCGCGTGTGTGCGGCGACCGGTACACCGGTCGTCCATGCGTCGGAGCCCTCCAGCCGCAAGGTCTGGACCGAGGCGACCGCCGTCGTGCTCGACCTCACGGGCGCTCGCCGATGCGTGGCCCGCGCGATGCCGAGGCGTACCCGTGTCGTTCTGGTGGGCCGCGCCGAACCCTGCGGAGCCGACTGGCAGGTGGCCATCGAAGTCGGCGCCCAGCGAGTCCTCACCCTGCCCGAACAGGACGACGAGCTGATGGCCGAGTTGGCCGGGGCCGCCGAGGAGCTGCAGGAGGAGGGCAGTCGCGGTGCGGTCGCGGCCGTCGTCGCCGGCCGGGGCGGCGCAGGCGCATCGGTGTTCGCGACCGCACTGGCGCTGAGCGCACCCGAGGCGTTGTTGATCGACGTCGACCCGTGGAGCGGGGGTATCGATCTGGTGGTCGGCGGGGAAGCCGAATCCGGGCTGCGCTGGCCGGATCTGAGGCTCCACGGCGGGCGGCTGAGCTACGGGTCGTTGCGTGACGCGTTACCGCGCGTACGGGGCGTCACCGTCCTGTCCGGCAGCCGCACCGGTTGCGACGTCGACCCCGTACCGCTCGGTGCCGTGATCGACGCGGGCAGTCGCGGTGGTGCAACGGTTGTATGTGACGTCCCGAGGCGGTCGACCGCGGCGGCCGAGACCGCCCTGGCCGCCGCCGATCTCGCCGTCGTCCTGACACCCGCCGACGTGCGGTCCTGCGCGGCGGCCGACACGGTCGCCCGGTGGGTGTCGACGCTCAACCCGAACTCGGGTGTGGTGGTGCGCGGTCCCGCACCGGGCGGGCTGCGGTCGGCGGAGGTTGCCGAGATCGTCGGCCTGCCGCTGCTTGCGGGGATGCGTCCGCAACCCGGTGTGGCGGTCACCCTCGAGCGGGGCGGATTGCGGATCGGCCGTCGGTCACCGCTGGGCCGCGCGGCGCGCAGGGTGTTGACGATTCTGCAGCAGCATCCGGCGGTCGCCGCATGAGCGACTCGTTGATCGACCGGGTCCGCGAGCGGCTCGCGGCCGAATCGGCACCGCTTCGGCCGACGGTGGTGGCCGCGGCGATCCGCGCCGAGTCCGGCGGTGTGCTCGGCGATACCGAAGTGCTCAGCGGTCTGCGCCTGTTGGAGACCGAGTTGACCGGCGCGGGTGTGCTCGAACCGCTGCTGTCGGCCGACGACACCACCGATGTCCTGGTCACAGCGCCCGACGCGGTGTGGGTGGATGACGGTAACGGGTTGCGCCGCACCGGGATCCGATTTCCGGATGAGGGCTCCGTGCGCAGGCTCGCGCAACGGTTGGCCCTCGCGGCCGGACGCCGTCTTGATGAGGCGCAACCATGGGTTGACGGCCAGTTGACCGGGCTCGGCACCGGCCAGTTCACGGTGCGCCTGCATGCGGTGCTGCCACCGATCGCTTCCGCTGGAACGTGTCTGTCGCTGAGGGTTCTGCGCCCCGCCTCTCAGGACCTGGCGTCGCTGACCGCCGCCGGCGCGATCGACCCGGCCGCCGCCACCCTCCTCGACGGCATCGTGCGCACACGGCTGGCGTTTCTGGTCTCGGGAGGCACCGGAGCGGGCAAGACAACCCTGTTGGCGGCCCTGCTCGGCGCGGTTCCGGCAACCGAACGCATCGTCTGCGTCGAGGACGCCTCGGAACTCGCCCCGCCCCATCCGCATCTGGTGAAGCTGGTGGCGCGGTGCGCCAATGTCGAAGGCGCCGGTGAGGTGGCGGTGCGCGACCTGGTCAGGCAGGCGCTACGGATGAGGCCCGACCGCATCGTCGTCGGTGAGGTTCGCGGCGCCGAGGTGGTCGACCTGCTCGGCGCGCTCAACACCGGTCACGATGGCGGCGCCGGAACCGTGCACGCCAACAGCCCGGGGGAGGTACCCGCTCGCCTCGAGGCGTTGGCCGCGCTCGGTGGACTCGACCGGGCCGCCTTGCACAGCCAGCTTGCCGCCGCCGTGCAAGTGGTGATTCACGTCGACCGTGACCGGGCGGGCATGCGCCGACTCAGCGAGATCGCGGTGCTGTCGGCCGGAGCCGACGGGCGGGTCCGCGCCTCCACAGCCTGGCGTCTGGGGCACGGCTTCGGCTGCGGCGCACAGCGACTCAATGAGCTGACCGGTGAACGGGGCTGCGCGTGAGCCGCGCCGCGCTCGCCCTGGCGCTGGCGCTGCTGATCGCACCCGGTCCGCGGCGGCGGTGCACGTCCGCGCCGCGCCAACGCCGCCTCACGTTCCGGATCCCGCTGGCGTTATGGCTGGTCGCCATCGTTGTCGCCCTGCTGGTCGTTGCGCCGGTCGGGGTCGTGGTGGCGGCGGTGATCGCTGCTGCCACCGTCCAAGCCCGCAGCAGGCGTCGGCGCGCAGATCGGGTGCGGGCGAAGGAGGCCGCGGCCCTGGAGGGTGCGCTCGACGTCCTCGTCGGGGAGTTGCGCATCGGCGCCCATCCGGTAACCGCGTTCGACACGGCGGCCGACGAGGCCGACGGTGCGGTCTCGACAGCGCTGCGCACGGTGTCGGCCAGGGCGCGGATGGGAGGCGACGTGGCGGCCGGGATGGCCAGCGTCGCACGACGATCGGCGCTGCCGACGTATTGGCGCCGACTCGCGGTCTGCTGGGATCTGGCTCAGTCACACGGCCTCGCCATCGCGACGCTGATGCACACCGCGCACCGGGACGTCGTTGCGCGGGAACGCTTCTCGGCTCAGCTCAGCGCGGGGATGGCCGGTGCGCGGACCACCGCCACCGTCCTTGCGGCGCTGCCGTTGCTGGGTGTCGCGCTCGGTGAGTTGATCGGCGCCCATCCGCTGCGCTTTCTGTTCTCGACCGGGCAGTGGCTGCTGGTCATCGGTGCGGCGCTGACGTGTCTGGGGTTGGCCTGGTCGGACCGGATCACCGGCGGGGTGACCAGATGACACTCGCCGCCCTGCTACTCGCGATCGCTGCGCTGATCGGAGGCACCGATGGCCGCGCCCGTGTCCGGGGCACTCACAGCCCGAATCCCAAGGAGCACCACAAAGTCCGGGTCGATGATCCATTGGCGTTGGCCTCGGCGCTCGACGTGCTGGCCGCCTGTCTTCAATCGGGAATGGCGGTGGCCGGGGCCGCCGCAGCCGCCGCGCCCTGCGCACCGCCGACGATGGCTCGGGTATTGACCCGCGCGGCGGATCTGCTTGCGCTGGGCGCCGACCCGGCGACCGCGTGGGCCGATGCACCCGACGGCGACCGCAGCCTCGACGCATTGTTGCGGCTGGCGCGACGGTCGGCTTCCTCGGGCACCGCCCTCGCGCAAGAGGTCAGCGCGCTGGCAACCCGGTCGCGCGACGACGCGGCCGACACCGCGCGCGCCGCCGCCGAACGTGCCTCCGTCTTGATCGCCGCCCCGCTGGGGGCGTGCTACCTGCCGGCGTTCTTCTGCCTGGGCATCGTCCCGGTCGTCGCGGGGTTGGCCGGAGACGTGCTGCAGTCGGGGATTTTGTGAAGGACAACGAGTGGGGAGAAAAGGTGAGGATGGGCAACAGGATTCGAGCGCTCAATACGCGGCTGACGATGCTGGTGGCCGCCGACGACGGAATGTCGACGGTCGAGTATGCGATCGGCACGATCGCGGCCGCGGCGTTCGGCGCGATCCTCTACACGGTCGTCACCGGCGACTCGATCGTCAGCGCGCTGACCAACATCATCAGCCGCGCGCTCAACACGAACGTCTAACCGGTGAGCGCGGCGGCGCCACGGTCGAAGCGGCGTTCGCGGTGGCGGCACTGGTCGCGGTCCTCGTTGTGTGTCTGGGCGGGCTCACGGCGGTATCGATGCACATCCGGTGCGTCGACGCCGCGCGCGAGGCCGCACGCCTTGCCGCCCGCGGCCACGACGGTGGCGCTACCGCACGCGACCTGGCACCCGAGGGAGCCACCGTCGTCACCCGGCGCGACGGACAGTTCATCGTCTCCACCGTCAGCGCGCGGTCGCCGATACTGCCCGGGTTCAGAATCGAGGCGCGGGCGGTGGCGGCGGTGGAACCGGGTTCGGGCTGAACAGGGTTCGGCCACCCCGATCGCCGCCGCGATGATCGCGATCGTGGTGGCAGTCACCGTCGGCGCCGCTTACCTGGGTGTGGTGGTGACCGCGCGACATCGCGCACAGGCGGCCGCAGATCTGGGCGCGTTGGCCGCCGCCCACCGGGTCGCCGCCGGCGGTGGCCAAGCATGCACGTGGGCGGCCGCGGTCGCCGAGGCCATGCGGGCCGAGATGGCGGCGTGCGAAGTCGACGATCTGGATATCGTTGTCGCCGTTGAAGTTCCGGTCACACTGGGTCGCTTCGGTGTGGGCGCCGCGCGTGCAGTCGCCCGCGCGGGCCCAGCCGATGTCAACACCTAGGGAGTGGGTCGGCCGGCCTCGGCGATCTCGGTGGCGTTGGGGCGGCGCAGCGTTGCGAGCGCGGCATACACGTCGTCGTCGAGTTCAACGCGGTTGACCGTCACATGCACCGGCTCCCACTCCTGGCCGCCGACGCCGGTCATGCGCAGCACACCGGACGCGATGCCGGTGCTGAAATCGACGGCCATCCGCTCCATCTCGGCCCGGTCGTCGGGATGCACCGCGTGTTCGCCGGCCAGGCTCACCCGCCAGTCGAAGAACGGGGCGGGATCGTCGAGCCACTTCAACAGGGTCCAGTTCGTCGGGTCCACCAGGGCGCGGTGCACACCAGGTTGGGCCAGCCCGTTGAGGATTCGCTGGGCGAGGCGATCCTGTTGCTGTGCCTCTTGCTCCCGTTCGCTGCGCCAGTTCATCGCTCGGCACAGCAGCCGGTCCGGGCCGTCGTCGTCGGATTCCAGTAGCGTCCGCGTCACGAAGCCGACGCTGATCGCTTCGCCACGGTGGTCGGTGACGTCCCAGGTGCTGCAGAAGGCGGTGCCCGGCTCGCGTTTGATCGCCATGGTCAACACCTTGGCTTCGCTGGGGTTGAGCTCACGCATCGGCAGATCGTCGGCGAACGTGCGGTTCTGGGTCGGTTCCTGAGGCGCTTCCCACCCGCTGTTGGCCAGCGATTCCGGGGTCGCCGTGGCGATGCCGGTCTCGAGGTCCCAAACCAGCGGTCCGGGCACCGGCCGCTCCGGCGGTTCCATGTCGGGCGGCCCGATCCAGACGTGTACGCCGTGGATCCGGCCGTCGGTCATCTGCACGACCTCGGTGCGGATGACACGGTCGTTCTTCGGGGTGATGCTGCTCAAGCCCTGACGCGCGCGCACCGTCTCGCCGATCGCGGTCTGGACCGCCATCAGATGCGGATTCCGCCGCAGGAATGCACCGATCGGGATCAAATTCTGTGTTCGACGGCCCTGCGCGACCACCGCGGGCTCGCTGCCCAGCGTCTCCACGAGCAGCCAGTCGTGGGTCATGGGGCTACCCTACCGGCGCGCGTAGCCGCGATCGCGCGTGCTGGGGACAACGGTTGCAACGGCCTCACCGGAGGCGGTAGCTTTCCTCAGCATCGGGCCCGAGGGTCCGGTCGCAGAAGACCGCCAGGCGATCGTCGAGGGGTCGATCGTCCGGGTCCACGACCCTCACCCGGAGCGTTCGGATATCTCGCGCAGCACCAGCCGAAGCACCCGCACCGCACCCTCCTTGTCCAGCGGGTCGTTCCCGTTGCCGCACTTGGGCGACTGCACGCACGACGGGCAGCCCGCGGGACATTCGCACGCCTCGATCGCGTCTGCGGTAGCGGCCCACCACGTGGTGAGACGGTGAAAGCCGCGGTCGGCGAAACCCGCCCCGCCGGGGTAACCGTCATAGACGAAGATCGTCGGTAGCCCCTGCACGGGTCCGACCGCCGTCGACACACCGCCGATATCGCCACGATCGCAGCTGGCGACCAACGGCAGCAGCCCGATCGCGGCGTGTTCTGCGGCATGAAGCGCACCGGGGACCCGCAGCAAATCGATGCCGTTGTGCTGTAACGCCTCTGGCGTGACCGTGCACATCACGGCCATCGTCTCCAGTGTGCGGGTGGGCATCTCGAGTTCGACGAAGTCGATCACCTCGCCCGTCAGGCGCCTGCGCAGATAACCGGTCACCGTATTGCTCACCGATACCGGGACGAGCCCAACGGTGACCGGGCCGAACATCTTTCGCTCACCGTGTCCGGTGACCGAGATGTCGGTGATCTCGCGGGCCGAGGTGGTGTAACCAGGATCGTCGGCGTGCACGAAAGCCACGCCGTCTTCGAAGTCGAGTGAGTCGACGACATAGGTCTCGCCCTGGTGCAGATACACCGCTCCCGGGTGGACCGAAGCCGGCGCCTGGCCCGCCCCGGTGCTGCCGAGCATCCGTCCCGTGCCGGCCTCCAGGATCGCGATCTGACCGCCGGACGATCCCCGGATGTCCACAGCCGGATGCGGATCCATGCCGGGGGTGGGGAAGTACCCGTTGGCCCGTCGCCGCAACAGTCCGTCGTCGACGAGCGCGCCGGCAACGTCCTCGGCGTTCCACATCCTCACCTCGGCATCGGTGAGCGGAAGCTCGGCGGCCGCGCAAAGCAGTTGGGGGCCAAGCACATACGGGTTGGTCGGATCTATGACGACGCGCTCGATCGGCTTGTCCAGCAGCGCCGACGGATGGTGCACCAGGTAGGTGTCGAGCGGATCGTCACGGGCGATCAACACGATCAACGCGCCTTGGCCCCGCCGCCCCGATCGGCCCGCCTGTTGCCAGAACGACGTCACGGTGCCCGGAAACCCGGCGAGCACAACGGCGTCCAGACCGGCGATGTCGACACCCAATTCCAACGCGTTCGTCGTCGCCAACCCCCGCAGGTCGCCGTCGGCGAGCGCGCGTTCGAGCGCGCGGCGGTCTTCGGACAGATAACCGGCGCGGTACGAAGCCACCCGATCGGCGAGATCGGGTGCCTTTTCGGCCAATCGGGCACGTGCCCCCAATGCGGTCAACTCGGCACCTCGCCGTGACCGCACGAACGTCAGCATCCGAGCACCCTCGGCGACCAGATCGGCCATCACGCTGGCCGCTTCGGCTCCCGCCGAACGCCTTACCGGAGCCCCGTTTTCACCCACCAGGTCGTCGAGCAGCGGAGGCTCCCACAGCGCCACGGTGCGGGCGCCCTGCGGCGACCCGTCCTCGGTGACCTCGGCGACCGTTTGGCCGATCAACTCCGAGGCGGTCTGCGCCGGCGAGGCCGTCGTGGCGCTGGCGAAAATCACGGTGGGCACGCCACCGCCGGGCGAGTATCGGGCGCACAGCCGCAACAACCGGCGCAACACCAGAGCCACGTTCGAGCCAAAAATGCCGCGATAGTAATGGCATTCGTCGACGACGATGTAGCTCAGGTTGCGCAGGAACACGGCCCAGCGGGCGTGGTTGCGCAGCAGTGACAGATGGATCATGTCGGGGTTCGAGAAGATCCAGCGCGACCGTTCCCGCGCGAACCGTCGCACGTCGCTGTGACTGTCGCCGTCGTAGGCGCACGGCGCGACGTCGGAGAGCCCCACCGCCTCGGTCAACGCCACCGCCGATCGCAGTTGGTCATGGCCGAGAGCCTTGGTCGGTGACAGATACAGCGCCCGCGACCGCGGATTCGCCTTCAGGTCTGTCAATATCGGCAACTGGTAGGCAAGCGACTTGCCTGACGCCGTGCCGGTGCACAGCACGACATGGCGCCCACCGTGGGCGAGGTCGGCGGCGGCGAGTTGATGTGACCACGGGGCCTCGATGCCCCGATCAACGAACGCTCGCACCACATCTGGATCGGCCCAGCACGGCCATCGCATCGGGCGGCCCCGCCGCGGTGGAATATCGGCCACGTGGCGCAGCGGATTCGGGCCGCCGGCGACCGTGCCTTCGACCGCGCACGCGAGCAGCTCGCGGCCGAAATCAGCCATCGATCATCCTTCCCGGTACACCCCGTCAGGCGAATTGTTCCCCATTTGAAACGCCGAGACTGTCGCCGCAGCCATGAACGTGATTGACTTATCGCGGTCGCAGCTTCTGTGTTCGTGTATCAGCACTCGCAGGAACGACGTTGCGATCGCGGTTCCTGCGAGGGTTGTAGGTCGGGTTGAGTTCCGAGCTTCCACGAAGGAGAGCGGTCGGAACGGGCCCGGTGTACCGAAACACGGTGGACCGCACCCGGTGAAAAAGAGAAGGAAACAACAGGAAATGCCACAGGGAACTGTGAAGTGGTTCAACGCGGAGAAGGGCTTCGGCTTCATCGCCCCGGAGGACGGCTCCGCTGACGTTTTTGTCCACTACACGGAGATTCAGGGCAGCGGCTTCCGCACCCTGGAGGAGAACCAGAAGGTCGAGTTCGAGGTTGGCCAGAGCCCCAAGGGGCCGCAGGCCACCGGTGTTCGGGCCGTCTAGCGCGACCAGCACGATCGAAAGGCAACACCCCGCGAGCGTCGAGAACCGGCCGCCGCGGGGTGTTCGCTATTCCGGCGCGCTACGGCACGGCCGCCACGGCTGAGGCCGATATCTGGCCTACTGTCGATTTGTGAGCCAGCTGTCGTTCTTCTCGGCGGAGTCGGTGCCCCCCGCGGTGGCCGACCTCACCGGGCTGCTCGCCGGACCTGGCCAGGTGGTCCTGGTGGGTTCGGGCGCCGAGCAGGGTGCGCGGCTGTCGGTCGTCGTCGACCGTCAGTGGCGGGCCGAGGGGCTCGCCGAGATGATCGTCGAGGCCGGTCTGGAACCGGAGATCGCCCGCACCGACGAGAACACCCCGCTGGTACGCACGGCGGTCGACGTCCGACTGGTCGAGATCGCGGCGGGTTGGACCCGGGGCGCTGTGAAGACCGTCCCGCCGAACTGGCTGCCCGGGCCGCGCGAGCTTCGGGCCTGGACGCTGGCCGCGGGCACACCCGAAGCCGACCGCTATCTGCTCGGGCTGGACCCGCACGCGCCGGACACGCATTCGCCGCTGGCGTCGGCGATGATGCGGGTGGGAATCGCCCCGACGTTGATCGGTACCCGCGGGTCGCGGCCGGCTCTGCGGATCAGCGGCCGACGCCGGCTATCGCGCCTGGTAGAGAACGTGGGGGAACCTCCGGGAAGTGTGGAGGCGTTCCAGGATTGGCCGAGGGTCTGAGGGCCGCAGCGAGGGGGGTCAGTTTGCGTCGGTTCGCGCGGGGTGCGAAATTGTCAGTTGCCGACAGGGTTGATTCGCCGCCGGATGCGGAATTCTGCGCTGTAGGCGACCGAAGAAGTGGAGCGTAAGTAAAAGGTGGCAGATGGGGACCGCGGCAGCGGCCGTAACGGAAGCGTCCGGCGGCTCGTCATAGTCGAGTCGCCTACCAAGGCGCGCAAGATAGCGGGCTACCTCGGCTCCAACTACATCGTCGAGTCGTCCCGGGGGCACATCCGCGACCTGCCCCGCAACGCCGCAGACGTGCCTGCGAAGTACAAATCCGAGCCGTGGGCCCGCCTCGGGGTGGACGTCGACCACAACTTCGAGCCGCTCTACATCATCAGCCCCGAGAAGAAGAGCACGGTCGCCGAACTGAAAGACCTGCTCAAGAACGTCGACGAGCTGTACCTGGCGACGGACGGCGACCGCGAGGGCGAGGCGATCGCCTGGCATCTGCTCGAGACGCTCAAGCCGCGCATCCCCGTCAAGCGGATGGTGTTCCACGAGATCACCGAACCGGCGATCCGCGCCGCCGCCGAGGACCCGCGCGACCTGGACAACGATCTGGTCGACGCGCAGGAGACCCGCCGCATCCTGGACCGGCTGTACGGCTACGAGGTCAGCCCGGTGCTGTGGAAGAAGGTCGCGCCGAAGTTGTCCGCGGGCCGGGTGCAATCGGTCGCGACGCGCATCATCGTCCAGCGCGAACGCGAACGGATGGCGTTCCGCAGCGCGGGGTACTGGGACGTCACCGCCGAACTCGACGCCAGTGTCTCCGACCCGCAGGCGTCACCCCCGACGTTCACCGCCAAGCTCAACACGGTCGACGGGCGCCGCGTGGCCACCGGCCGCGACTTCGACTCGCTGGGCCAGGTCAAAAAGCCCGACGAGGTGCTGGTTCTCGACCAGGCCGCCGCGACCGCGCTGGCGGGCGGTCTGCGCGGAGCGCAGCTGGCGGTCAGCTCGGTCGAGCAGAAGCCCTACACCCGCAGGCCGTACGCGCCGTTCATGACGTCGACGCTGCAGCAGGAGGCGGGCCGCAAGCTGCGGTTCTCGTCGGAGCGCACGATGAGCATCGCGCAGCGGCTCTACGAGAACGGCTACATCACCTATATGCGCACCGACTCGACGACTTTGTCGGCCAGCGCCGTTGATGCCGCCCGCAACCAGGCCCGCCAGCTCTACGGCGAGGAGTATCTGCATCCGACGCCGCGCCAGTACACCCGCAAGGTGAAGAACGCCCAGGAGGCGCACGAGGCCATCCGGCCCGCCGGCGACGTCTTTTCGACCCCGGGACAGCTGCACAGCCAGCTCGACACCGACGAGTTCCGGCTCTACGAGCTGATCTGGCAGCGCACCGTGGCCTCCCAGATGGCCGATGCGCGCGGCACGACGCTGTCGTTGCGGATCTCGGGGACGGCGAGCTCGGGCGAGCAGGTGGTGTTCAACGCCAGTGGCCGCACGATCACCTTCGCGGGCTTCCTGAAGGCCTACGTCGAGAGCATCGACGAACAGGCCGGCGGTGAGGCCGACGACGCCGAGAGCCGGCTGCCGAATCTTCAGCAGGGCCAGCGCGTCGACGCCAAGGAACTCACCGCCGACGGGCACAACACGGCGCCGCCGGCCCGCTACACCGAGGCTTCGTTGATCAAGGCCCTCGAGGACCTCGGCATCGGCAGGCCGTCGACGTACTCGTCGATCATCAAGACCATCCAGGACCGCGGTTACGTCGTGAAGCGGGGCAGCGCGCTGGTCCCCTCATGGGTGGCGTTCGCCGTGATCGGGCTGCTCGAACAACACTTCGGCCGCCTGGTCGACTACGGGTTCACCGCGGCGATGGAAGACGAACTCGACGAGATCGCCGCAGGCAACGAGCGACGGACCAACTGGCTCAACAACTTCTACTTCGGCGGCGATCACGGGGTCGAGGACTCGATCGCCCGGTCGGGTGGGCTGAAGAAGCTCGTCGGGGTGAACCTCGAGGAGATCGACGCCCGACAGATCAACTCCATCAAGCTTTTCGACGACGATCAGGGCCGCCCGATCTATGTGCGGGTGGGCAAGAACGGTGCGTACCTGGAGCGGATGGTTCCTGCCGAAGACGGTGAGCCCGGGGAGCTCAAACCGCAGCGGGCCAACCTGAAGGACGAGCTCACACCCGACGAGCTGACCCTGGAGCTCGCCGAAAAGCTTTTCGCCACACCGCAAGAGGGCCGCTCCCTCGGTGTCGATCCCGAAACCGGGCACGAGATCGTCGCCAAGGACGGTCGTTACGGTCCCTACGTCACCGAGGTTCTGCCCGAACCGCCCGACGACGGCGAGGCCGGGTCGACGGCGAAGAAGGGCAAGAAGCCGACCGGCCCCAAGCCGCGCACCGGTTCGCTGTTGCGCTCGATGGATCTGGAGACGGTGACGCTGGAGGATGCGCTGCGGCTGTTGTCGTTGCCGCGCGTCGTCGGCGTCGACCCGAACACCGGTGAGGAGATCACCGCGCAGAACGGCCGCTACGGCCCATACCTCAAGCGCGGCACGGACTCTCGGTCGTTGGCCACCGAGGAGCAGATGTTCGACATCACGCTCGAGGAGGCCTTGAAGATCTACGCCGAGCCCAAGCGCCGCGGCGGTCAGCGGGCCGCGGCCCCGCCGTTGCGTGAACTCGGCGAGGATCCGGCGACCGGCAAGCCGATGGTGATCAAGGACGGCCGGTTCGGCCCGTATGTCACCGACGGGGAGACCAACGCCAGCCTGCGCAAGGGTGACGACGTCCTGTCGATCACCGACGAACGCGCCGCCGAACTGCTCGCCGACCGCCGTGCGCGCGGCCCGGTGAAGCGGACGAAGAAGGCCGGCGCGAAGAAGACCGCGAAGAAGGCAGGCGCCAAGAAAGCCGCCAAGAAGAGCTGAGGCGTGCCGGACGGATCCGCTCAGCGTGATTCTTCGGACATCACCTGAGGCTGGCTGTCGGCCCGCTCGGGTGAGGCCAGCAGGTTCAGCGGCCGCGCCAACTGCGTCGGGGCGACGCGGCCCCGCAGTTCGACGATCTCGCCGACGTCCCAGCACAGCGCTTCGGCGTCCAGAGCCCCGCTGACCGCGATCGCCGAGGCCAGGACGTGGCCCTCCTCCAGCTTGGCCAGCTCGGTCAGTCGTGCCGCTTCGTTGACCGGGTCGCCGATCACGGTGTACTCGAAGCGGGCCTGGGCGCCGATGTGCCCGGCGATCGCCCGGCCGGCCGACACCCCGATACCGAACTCCGTCTGGCCCAGCACCTCGATCAGCTCGTCGTGCAGTTCCCGCGAGGCCGCCAGCGCACCGCCACACGCGTCGGGGTGCTCGATCGGTGCGCCGAAGATGGCCAGCGCCGCATCACCCTGGAACTTGTTGACGAAGCCGCCGTGCCGATTGACCGTGTCGACCACCACACGGAAGAAGTCGTTGAGCAGGTTGACGACCTCGGCGGCCGGGATGGTCGCGGCCAGTTGTGTCGAGCCCACCAGGTCGACGAACAGCACCGCGACGTCGCGTTCCTGCCCGCCGAGTTCGGTGCCGCGTTCCAGCGCGCGCCGGGCCACGTCCTCGCCGACGTAGCGGCCGAACAGGTCGCGCAGGCGCTGCCGTTCGGCCAGGTCGCGCACCATGTCGTTGAAGCCGGCCTGCAGCAGGCCCAGCTCGCTGGCGTCGTAGATCTGCATGTGGGCGTTGTAGTTGCCCCGCTGCACCTCGCCGAGCGCCCAGCGCAGCTGGCGCAGGGGGTCGGCGATCGACATCGCCACCAGCACGGTGCCCGCCAGGCCCACCACCAGCGCGGAGATCGACAGGATAAGGATCGGGGTGGTCAGCCGGTCGGCGGGAGCGGTGAGGATCTCGAACTTGCTGGCGACCACGGCCAGCACGATCGCGATGATCGGGACCGCGGTGGACAGCACCCACGTCATCACCTGACGCGCGATGACCCCCGGCGCGCGGAAGTTCTCCGGCACGCCGCCGCGCAGGGCCGCGACCGCGACGGGCCGCAGCACCCGTTCGGACTGCAGGTAGCCGATGATCGCGGTCGCGGTGGCGCCCAACCCCGTGGCGACGGCCACCACCGGCGCCGACTTGCTGGCCACCGGCCAGCTCGCGACTATGAACACCACCGAACCCAGGATCCAGTTCGCGACGTTGATCACCGACCGGTAGAACGGCATCTTCAGCGCGCGGGTGCGTGCCACCTCGGTGTCGGCCGGGTCCCGGTCGCCCAACAGCATGTCGCGGCGCTGCCAGCGCATGACCGGGATCAGCAGCCGCAGGCTCCAGTACGCCGCAATCGTGAACGACACGAACAAGAAGCCGAGGAAGACCGCCAGGTTGAAGGCGGGCAGATCCTGCAGTTGAATGCGGTCCTCGGGCGGCAGGCCGAATCTCAGGAAGCTCAGGACCAACAGCGCGCCGATGATGTCGGCCTGCACCATGCCCAGCGTGAACACCGGCCACGGAGTGCGCGCGGCCCATCGGACGAATGCGCTGATTCGCCCGATCGGTCGTTCTGCCATGGCCACGCGTCAACCGTATCGGGCATCGGCGACGGGTACGGGTGCTGTGAGACGGACGTGTCGGTTCGCAGCACTACTGTTATCTCCGATGGGCGGTGTTTTCTCGCGTCTGGTGGGCCAGCACGCTGTTGAGGCCGAGTTGGTCGCCGCGGCGCGCGCCGCACGTGGTGACGCGGCTCATAACGGTGCGGTCATCGGATCCATGACACATGCGTGGCTGATCACGGGCCCTCCGGGCTCGGGCCGGTCGGTGGCGGCGCTGTGCTTCGCCGCGGCGTTGCAGTGCACCTCCGACGGTGTGCCCGGGTGCGGTGAATGCCGGGCCTGCACGACGACGATGGCCGGAACCCACGCCGACGTGCGGCGGATCATCCCCGAGGGGCTGTCGATCGGCGTCGACGATATGCGCGCGATCGTGCAGATCGCCTCGCGGCGGCCGGGCACCGGGCGCTGGCAGGTGGTGTTGATCGAGGATGCCGACCGGCTGACGGAGGGAGCAGCGAACGCCCTGCTCAAGGTGGTCGAGGAGCCTCCGCCGTCGACGGTTTTCCTGCTGTGCGCGCCCTCGGTGGATCCCGAGGACATCGCCATCACGCTGCGCTCGCGCTGCCGGCACGTGGCGTTGGTGACCCCGAGCGTTGATGCGATCGCGGAGGTCCTGATGGACAGCGACGGGCTCCCAGAGGCCGATGCGCGGTGGGCGGCTTCGGTCAGCGGCGGCCACGTCGGGCGGGCCCGGCGGCTGGCCACCGACGAGTCGGCACGCGAGCGTCGGAAGCGGGCGTTGGGTCTGGCGCGGGACGCTGCGACGCCGTCACGCGCCTACGCCGCCGCCGAGGAGTTGGTGAAGACGGCCGAAGACGAGGCTCTGGCGCTGACGGTGGATCGCAGCGAGGCCGAGACCGAGGAACTGCGCACCGCGCTCGGTGCCGGTGGCACCGGAAAAGGGACGGCCGGTTCGCTGCGCGGAGCGGCAGGCGCCTTGAGTGCCCTTGAGCGACGGCAGAAGTCGCGCAAGACCCGCGCGTCGCGTGATTCTTTGGACCGCGCGTTGATCGATCTGGCGACGTACTTCCGCGACGCGCTCCTGGTGGCGTCCGACGCGGGCGACGTTGCGCACAACCACCCCGATATGGCCGAGGAGATCGCCAGGCTCGCCGCGCATGCGCCGCCGGACAAGCTGTTGCGCTGCATCGAAGCCGTGCTGGAGTGCCGCGAGGCGCTGACCGTCAACGTCAAGCCGAAGTTCGCGGTCGACGCGATGGTCGCGACGGTCGGACGGGCGCTGCGCGACTGAGTTGGGTCGTCGGCGAGCCCTGCCGTAGACTCGTCCCGCCTGTCGCTGTCGTCTGCTCTTCGCGCAAGCGCTCATCGCGGGCACGCCACCTTAGCTCAGTCGGCAGAGCGGCTCACTCGTAATGAGCAGGTCAGGAGTTCGATTCTCCTAGGTGGCTCCATATCGCCGATGCTCACGTCGGCTGCAACACCTCCGTGGCGACTTTCATTGCCGAGTTGGCGGCGGGGAAGCCGGTGTAACCGGTGCAGTGGTAGATGACCTCGGCGATCTCGTCGTCGGTGAGGCCGTTGGTGCGCGCGATCTGGACGTGAATGCGCAACTCGTCTTCGGCGCGCAGCGCGATCAGGATGCCGAGCGTCAGCAGGCTGCGGTCGCGACGGCTCAGGCCCTCTCGGGTCCACAGCCGCCCGAACACGTTGTCCATGGCCAGGCCGAGCATTTCGCCGCCGAAGGAGTCGGTGGGCAGTTCGACGTCCCCGTCGGGAAGGACACCGGGAAGCAGTTCGCGGAAGACTTGGAGGCCTTGTTCACGGATGTCTGTCATCCCGACAGCCTGGCACGCCGACCGCTACTTCGGTGCCAGGAATCCGACGGGGCCCGACGCGATGCACACCGACAACGCGGCCGTGTTCGCGCGGACGTTGATTGCGTCGCCCGCACCGGGTAGCCGGACGAACACCTGGTTCAGGCCCGGTCGCACCGGCACCTTGACCTCCTGCCCCTCCGACAGCGACATCGTCATCGAACCGTCGCTGTTGGCCAGGTAGTTGATCTCCGCCGTCCAGTCCGCGGGCAGCAGCGGACCGTCCAACGGCATCCGGGCCGGAGCTTCCGGCTGCACCAGGTATCCGCAGTCCGGGTGCGGGCCGGGCGCGATGGTTCGCACCCAGGTGACCTTCGCGTCGACCACGCGACCGGCGTGGTCGAGCATGCGTAATTCGGGTGTGGCGACGGAGAATTCGGGACGCTCGTGCACCAGCGCGAACATGTGGCTGGCCCGGTTCTCGGGTCCGACCACCCGTTGCAGAACCATCGGGTCGACCTCCTGGTCGAGCATCGGCGCATCCGATTTCCGGCTCGCGTCGGCCAAGCCCGACAACGCGTTCTGCAGATAGGCCTGTGCCGGGTTGTCACGCCACACCGTCAGGAACGTGGCCGTCGAGTACACGCTGCTCGCCACGAATGCCGCTGTGAGCGAACAGATCACCACTGTTCGGGGCCGCGACGCATCCAACCACCGCGTCCCCTCGCGGTTCGGGGCGCACAGCCCGACGGCAGCCAACAGCGCCAGCACGATGGTGAGGTCGGGCAGGTAACGCAGCGTCTGCGCCAACTCCAGGGCCGTGAACTGTGATGAGCGCATGAGGTAGATCGGGATCTGGCAGGCTATCGCATACCCCGCTGCCACCAACCACACCGCGGCGATCCGCCGCTTGCGCACCACCGTCACCGCGACCGCCGCGGCCAGGCCCACCCAGCCCAGCACCATCACCGTCATGGGCGGGGTGGCCCACGGTGACGCCGGCGCCCACCGTTGCCAGTCCCACGGACCGCCCACCAACCCCGGCACTATCCCGTGCGTCACCGACCTCGTGAGCAGGTCCCACGTCATCGCCAGGTCGAGACTCCACCGCTTCTGATCGACCACGATCAGGTACACGCCAACCCATCCCACCGTGACCGCCAGCGACGGCACCCACAAACGGACTCCGTTACGCCACACCGCTTTCACCGACCCCGCACCGGTCACATAGAACAGCAGAGCGGTCACCGCGAACGCGACGAACGGAATGACGGCCGCCTTCTCGAAGAACAGCAGACCACCGATGTAGACCAGCAGAGCCGTCACCGCGTAGCGCCTGTCACCGGTGCGCACCAGAAGGATCGCGTCGCCGCAGACCCACGCCAGCGCCGCCAGCATCGGCAACGAGTTCAGCGCCGCCGCCCACCAGGCGAAGCCCGGCACGGCCAGCGGTGTGGACAACGCGAATATCAACGGCAGCAACAGGACTGGCCGCCACCCTAGGATGATGTGTAGCGTCCGCAGCAGCGCAAGCGACACCAGCAGCTGCAATACGACCAGGCTGATCGCCGGCCCGATCCAGTTCAGCGGCGCCAACAACGTGATGCCGCCGGCGACGAGGAACGCGGCCGGCATGACGTGGCCGTCGTGGTCGTCGAACAGGTATGCCGGCGAGAGCAGCGGTTGGGTACCCGCGCGGCCGATCAGGATCAGGTCGTCCCAGTAGAAGTAGCCGCCGAATGCCAGCACCGCCCGGATCGCCAACTGCACGACGATCAGGATGGCGGCGGTGCGCGCGACCCAGTTGCCCGGCGCGAAGTTACCGCGGATAGGCATCCCCTGCTTGCCGGCGAGCGATCCACGCCGAACGCACCATCTCCTCCAGCGAATGTCGCATCCGCCAGTCGAGGTCGCGCGCGGCCAAGTCACCCGATGCGACGATGCGGGCGGGGTCACCGGGCCGGCGGGGACCGACAACCGGCTCGAAATCGAAACCGGTCACATCGCGGATCGTCGTCATGATCTCCCGCACCGAGGTGCCACTACCGCTGCCGAGGTTGTAGACGGGCTCGATCGGGTCACCGGCTTGAAGCCGTCGCGCGGCCGCGACATGCGCCAGCGCGAGGTCCGTTACGTGGACGTAGTCGCGCACGCAGGTGCCGTCGGCAGTGGGGTAATCGGCGCCGTTGATCCGCGGCGTCTCGTCGCGGCACAGCGTGTCGAAGACCAGCGGGAAGAGATTGTGGGGGCTGACGTCGAACAGGTCCGCTGAACCCGATCCGACGACATTGAAGTAGCGCAGGCTGGTATGCCGCAACCCGGATGCGCGTGCGGCATCGCGAATCATCCACTCGCCCACCAATTTACTGACACCGTACGGGGATTCCGGCGAAGTGGGCGTCTGCTCCGTGACGGTGTCGACGTCGGGGGTGCCGTACGTGGCTGCGCTGGAGGAGAACACCATCTTGTCGGCGCCTGCGGCCTCCATCGCCTTGAGCAGCGTGACCATCGCCGAGACGTTCTGCTCGTAGGTGTGAAGCGGACGTTGCACCGAGACACCGGCGTACTTGAACCCTGCGATGTGGATGACGCCGCTTACGCGATGTTCCTCGAGCGTGCGGGAGACGAGTTCACCGTCGAGCAGGGTGCCGCGCACCAACGGAACCGTCGGCGGGACGAACCGCTCGAGACCGGTCGAGAGGTCGTCGATCACCACCACCGGCATGTCGGCGTCCGACAGTGCGCGCACCACATGTGACCCGATGTATCCCGCGCCGCCGGTCACCAGCCAAGTCATTCGCTTTTCCTCACCGTAGAACGGGGCCAGCATACGGATCGGCGGGCCGGGCTCCGAACCGGTGTCACGTCGCATGCTTGCGCGACAGCGCCAACAGGTGCACGGCGATACCCACCACCGGACCGCACACCAACGCGACCACGGTGCGCGTCTCCAAATCGAGCGGTAACAGCAGCAGCAACGTCGACGCGACGGTCGCCGAAACCCAGCCCAGCGAATACGCGCGGTGAAGCGCCGCAGCCACCGCCGCGGCACCGGTGAGCGTGAGCAGTGACACCGCGATCGCACCGGCCGTCAACCAGGCCAGCAGTGCGCCGTCGGCACGGTATTCGGCGCCGAATGCGCTGCGCAGCAGCCACGGTCCGGCCGTCCACGCCGCGAGCACACCGAGCAGTCCCACACCGGTGACGATCACCGCGGGGCCGACGAGAGCACGCAACCGGTGCGTGCGCTGGTCGACGAAGTGGGCCACCAGGTTGCCCTGCATCGCCGTCAGCGGAACCAGTAGTGGGGCCCGCGTCAGCGTGACGGCCAGGATCACGATGCCGCCCACCGCGCCGAGATCGTCGGAGGTCGCCTGCAGCAGTACCGGAAACCCCATGACCAGGACGGCGGACGCACCCGCCGCGGTGATCGAATGCGATGCGCCCCGCAGGAACTCCGCGGTGCTCACGGGGGTGGACAGACCCGCGGACCGCCGGGTGGCGGGCGAGACGATCAGCATGATCAGCCACGCCACCGCACCGGCCACCGTGGCCCACAGATAGCCGGCCAGGCCCCAGCCGACGAGGAACGTCACGGTGGCCACCAGCAGCCGCAGGCCTGCATCGGTCACCATCTGCGAGCCGTACGCCGTCCACCTGTCCAGTCCGGCCGAGATACCGAGCAGCGTTGAGTGCAAGCAGAATCCGGCGAGCCCGGCGGCCAACAGAGCCACCGAAAGCCATCGGGACTCCACGAACACGTGCTCGGACCACAGCGGAGAACTGAGCGCGATCGCGGCGGCCGAGACCACCCCCACGAGAGCGCCCACCCACATCGGACGGCTACGCGGGCCCTCCGGTACTTCGAGGTGCACCGTCACCCCGAGGTGCGCCGCGGACCGCACCTCCCTGGTGGCCTCCTGCAACAGCCCGCCGGTCGCCCCCGACACGAGGCCGAACGCTCCCCAGAACACCGCGAACAACGAGAACCCGGCGGGCTCGAGGTCGCGGGCGGCCAGGTAGAGCACCGCGTAACCGCACACCGCGATCGCGGCGGTGGCCACACCGACCCGGCCGACGCTGCTGCGCGCGGCAGGACCGGCCGGTGCTGCGGCGCTCGCGGTGACCGGATCGAAGGGGGCGCCCGCGTCGGTCACGGCGCGTCCAACTCGGGTAACTGGGGGGAGTACAGCCAGGCGTCCCACAGCGGGCGCAGCGACTCGTCGGCGTAATGCGATGCCAGGCCGGTGAAATCGTCGGTCACGACGGTGCCGTGCCGGTAGCGCGCGGTCCAGTCCCGTAGCAGCGCAAAGAAGTTGTCGTCCCCCAGGCGCCGGCGCAGCACGTGCAACGTCATCGCCCCGCGCTTGTACACCCGGTCGTCGAACATGTCGCGTGGGCCGGGGTCGGCCAGTACGAGGTCTCGTGGCGAGTTCGCGAGCCGCTGGTAGTAGTGCCGCGCCCACTGTTCGGCGCTGCGGCCGCCGGAGTTCTCCGACCACAGCCACTCGGCGTAGCAGGCGAACCCCTCGTGCAGCCAGATGTGGCGCCACCGCTTGGCGGTCACCGAGTTACCGAACCACTGGTGCGCGAGTTCGTGCGCGATCAACCGCTCGGACCCGCCCTTGCCGTCGCAGTGGTTGGCGCCGAAAATCGAAATGCCCTGTGCCTCCAGCGGTATCTCGAGATCATCGTCGGTGACCAGGACGGTGTACCCCTCGCTGAGCGGATAGTCGCCGAACAACCTGACGAACAGCTTCATCATCTGCGGTTGATGAGCGAAGTCGTGTTCGAAGTTCTCCCGCAACCGGTCCGGAAGCACCGCGTGGATCGCCACCCCGTTCTTGGCCAGCCGATGACGTTCGTAAATTCCGATCTGTAGCGTGACCAGATAGGTCGAGGTCGGCTCGGGCAACTCGTAAGTCCATGTCGTCATCCCGGCCCGCGCTCGCCGAGACACCAACTCGCCGTTCGCGATCACCCGGTACGGGCTCTCGGCGGTGATCTGCAGACGGAAGCTCGCCTTCGCGCTCGGGTGATCGTCGCAGGGAAACCAGGACTGCGCACCGTTCGGCTGGCCCGCGACCAGAGCGCCGTCGCTGAGCTCCTCGAAACCGACATCGCCCCACAGCGTGCGGATCGGCTTGGGGGCGCCGCCGTAGCGCACGACGATCGTCATCGCCGCACCGGGGGCCAGCGCATCGCGCAACGCGATGTGAAGCTTGCCTCCAGACGTGCGGAACTGTTGTGGCCGTGCGCCGTTGACGGACACCTTCGTCACCGACAGCGTGTCGGCGAGGTCGAGGGTGAAGGTGCGTAGCGTCGCCAGCGTCACCGCGGTGATGGTCGCCGTCCCCGTGAGCCGATTGATCGCGACCTTGTACTCGACGTCGAGTTCGTAGCGCGACACCCGGTAACCGAAGTTGCCGCTCGACGGCAGATACGGGTCGATGACCGGTGTCGACTTCTTCTTGCTTCTCGTCACGCGGCGGTTTCTCTGGTCGAGGGTGCCGACGTGCCTGCGCGCTTCTTGCGCGGCGCGTGCCACGGCGCGATCGGGTTGCCCTGCCACCGGGTCGATGCGGGCACCTCGTCGCCGCGCATGACCAGCGAGGCCGGGCCGACGGTCGCTCCCGCGCCGATGCGGGCCGCGGGCAGCGCGACGCTGTGCGCACCCAACGTCGAACCGCGCTCCAGCACAACGGTGTCCATCCGCATGATCCTGTCGTGGAACAGATGCGTCTGCACCACACACCCGCGGTTGACGGTGGCACCCTCGCCGAGGGTCACCAGGTCGGCCTCGGGCAACCAGTACGTCTCGCACCAGACGCCGCGCCCGATCTCGGCGCCCAACGCCCGCAACCACAGGTTCATCACCGGCGTGCCGCCGGCCGCACGGGCGAACCACGGGGCGGCGACGGTCTCGACGAAGGTGTCGTAGACCTCGTTGCGCCAGACGAACGGTGACCAGAGCGGATGCTCACCGGGCTCGATACGGCCGACCACAAGCCATTTCGCGATCACAGCGGCTGCACCGGCAACGACTCCGGCTACCAACAGCACCGCTCCGGCGCTCAGCGCGGCCCACCCCCAGCCGGCTTGCACGGCCAACCATTGCAGGGTGAGCAGCACCGCCACCCCGATACCGAACGTCACGATCAGCGGTACGATCCGACACGTCTCGACCAGAGCGCGCAGCAGCTTCAACCGCGCAGACGGGTGGAAGGTGCGCAGCGCGTCCGCGGCGGTCGGCTTGCGGCGCAACCGGACCGGCGGGCTGCCCAGCCACGACGAACCGGCCTTGGCCTTGTGCGGCGCCGCCGACAGCACCGCCACCAGGCCGTCGTCGGGAACCTTGCGGCCCGGCTGGGTGATACCGGAGTTGCCGAGGAACGCCCTCTTGCCGATCGTCGCCTTCGCGACATGGATCCAGCCGCCGCCCAATTCGTAGGACGCCACCATCGTGTCGTCGGCCAGGAAGGCACCGTCCTCGACGACGGTGAACTTGGGTGTGAACAGTGCTGTCGAGATCTCGGTTCCGCGACCGACTTTGGCGCCCAGCGCTCGCAGCCACACCGGTGTGAGCAGGCTCGCATACACCGGGAACAGATAGGTGCGCGCGGCGTCCATCAGCCGTTCGGTGGCCCAGATCTGCCATCCTGTACGGCTGCGCACCGGGTGATACCCCTCGCGTAACCCCAGCGAGAGCAGGCGCACCCCGACCACCGTCAGCGCCGCGTACATCAGCGCGGCGACCAATGTCGCCGCCGGAGTCCACAACGCCGCGGGCGCGACTACGGCCGTCACCGAATCCGTATGGCGCACAACGTAACCGACCACGGCGAGCCCGGCCGCGATCGCGAGCAACGGCAACCCTGCCAGGACGATCGAGGTGACGCCGTAGACCGCTACCCACAGCGGCGCCCGGGGCGGGCGGTGCTCGGGCCAGGGGTGACGGGCCTTGCCGGACTTCACCGCGGGCGAGCCCTTCCAGAACTGACCGTTCTTCACCTTGCCGACGACACCGGAACCGGGTGCCACATCGGCGTTCTTGCCGACGACGGCGCCGGGCAGCAGGGTGGTCCGGGCGCCGATTGTGGCGTCGTTGCCGACGGTGATCGGCCCGACGTGGAAGAGGTCGCCGTCGACCCAGTGGCCGGACAGGTCGACCTCGGGTTCGACCGAGCTGCGGTGGCCGAGCTTGAGCATGCCGGTCACCGGTGGGGTCGAGTGCAGATCCACGCCCTTGCCGACCTTGTTGCCCAGTGCGCGGGCGTAGTACACCAACCACGGTGCGCCCGCGAGGTTTTCGGCGCCACCTGCCTCGGCGAGACGTTCTGCGAGCCACACCCTCAGGTGCTCCGGCCCGCCTCGCCGGTAGGTGCCCGGCTCCAACCCGTCCAGGAGAAGCCGGGCGCACAGCGCCGCGATACCCATCCGGCCCAGCGGGGTGACGAACAGGACGAAGCCCACGCCGACCCACCACCAGTTCAGCGGTGCGGTCCACGGGACGAACCCGGCCAGCACGTTGTTGGCCAACGCCAGCCAGACCACCCACTGCAGCCCGGTCAACGTGGCCAGCGGCAGCGACAACGCCACCTGCGTGGCCTGCGCCAGGCGCGACGTCGGCCTCACCGTGCGCCGACGTACCTGCGGCGGCGGATCGAGCTCGTCGAGGAAACCCGCGAGCGACCCGAGCCGTGGGTGGTCGTACAGGTCGGCGACGGTCACCTGCGGGTGGCGCCGCCGCAGGGCGGCGACCAGTTGCGCCGCCGACAACGAGCCCCCGCCGAGTGCGAAGAAGTCGGCTTCGGGCCCGTCCACCGGCGCGGCCAGCACATCGCGCCACAGACCGGCGAGCCAGCCCATCGTCCCGGAGAGCCCGGCTCCGTCGCCGTCACCGACGTCCACCGGCCACGGCAGCGCGTCGCGGTCGACCTTGCCGGAGGTGCGGGTCGGGAGCTCGTCGACCAGGACCAGCCGCGGCACCAGCGCCGCGGGCAACGTCTCGGCCAGCGACACCCGCGCCTTGGCCAGATCGAACGTCGGGTCAGCACTCGCGATGTAGCCGACCAGAAGGGGCGTACCCCCGGCGGTGCGGCGGACCGCGGCCGCGCCGCCGCTCACCCCGGGAAGATTGACCAGCGCGGTGTCGACCTCGCCGAGTTCGATGCGCCGCCCGCCGACCTTGACCTGATCGTCGGCGCGGCCCACGAAGTAGAGTCCGTCGGGCTCCAGCCGCACCAGATCCCCGCTGCGGTAGGCGCGCTTCCAGCCGAGCGTCGGCATCGCCGCGTACTTCTCGGAATCCTTGTCGGGGTCGAGGTAGCGGGCCAGTCCCACGCCGCCGATCACCAGCTCGCCCACCGCGCCGTACGGCACCGGTTCGCCCTCGGCGTCGACGACGGCCAGGTCCCACCCGGCCAGCGGCAGCCCGATGCTCACCGGGTCACCTCCGGACAACCGGGCGGCGCACGCCACCACCGTCGCCTCGGTGGGCCCGTAGGTGTTCCACACCTCCCGGCCGTCGACCGCGAGCCGGTCGGCCAACTCCGGTGGGCACGCCTCGCCCCCGAAGATCAGCAGCCGCACCGCCTCGAGCGCCTCGGCGGGCCACAACGCGGCCAGCGTCGGCACGGTCGAGACCACCGTGATGTCGCGTGCCACCAGCCACGGCCCCAGGTCCATACCGCTGCGCACCATCGACCGCGGAGCAGGTACCAGGCAGGCGCCGTGGCGCCAGGCCAGCCACATCTCTTCACACGACGCGTCGAACGCCACCGACAGCCCTGCCAGCACCCGGTCACCGGGCCCGATCGGGTTGTCCTGCAGGAACAACTGTGCCTCCGCGTCGACGAACGCGGCCGCGCTGCGGTGGGTGACCGCGACGCCCTTGGGTGTGCCGGTGGAGCCGGACGTGAAGATGATCCACGCGTCGTCGCGGCCCAGCGGCGCCGCGGCCCGCCACCCCCGGGAGGACCCCGGCCCGCGCGACAGCCCGGCTCCGGTGATGACCGCCACGACGTTGGCTTCGGCGAACACCAGCTCGGCCCGCTCCTCGGGATCGTCGGCGTCCACGGGAACATAGGCGGCGCCGGTGGCCAAAACGGCGAGGATCGCGACGTAGAGCGCGTAGCTCCCCGACGGCATCCGGATGCCGATCCGGTCGCCGCGGCCGATGCCACGCGCGGCCAGCCACTGCACGCTGTCCTCGATGTCGGTGATCAGTTCGGCATACGTCAGCTGGACGTCGCCGTCATCGATCGCGGGCGCCTCCGGGTAGCGCCCGGCGGTCTCGTAGAGGATGTCGATGAGCGTGCGCGGCTCCGGCGCGAGCGGGGACAACAGATATTCAGGTGGGATCTCCTGCCGCAACTCCCCAGTCACGGCTACAAAGCTACTCAGCCGAACCCCGGTGCCGCCCGAGCCGCACGCGGCGTCGCGATCACGATTTTGAACACCGCGCGCCGAGCTTCGAAAAGGCCGCGGCGGGAGGTTTGAATTCCCCCGCTTCCGGTCATTCGCCAGTACCTGGCAGAATCGCCTGCGGAGGGGAGTATTCCTTCGCCGCGGTGTCGTCATCACGTCGGCCGTCATCGGACGACCGGTGCTGCGGGCCGACACGAGCAATCGTGGCGGTGGAAGAGACCTCCGGCGTTTTGACGACCGGAGGTTCAGTGAACGTTTCCACCCTCGAATGGGTCATCACGCTCAGCGTGACGATCGCCATCCTGCTGTTCGACGTCGTCGTGATCGGCCGGCGGCCGCACGAACCGTCGAAGCGGGAGACCGGGACCGCGCTGACCATCTACGTGAGCCTGGCCATCGCATTCGGGATCTGGACCTGGTTCTTCCACGGCAGCCAGTACGGCGTCGAGTTCTTCGCGGGCTGGCTGACCGAGTACAGCCTGTCGGTGGACAACCTGTTCGTCTTCCTGATCATCATGGCCAGCTTCAACGTGCCCAGGAAGTACCAGCAGCAGGCGCTTCTCGTCGGCATCATCCTGGCGCTGATCTTCCGCGGCATCTTCATCGCGCTCGGCGCCGTGGCCATCAACCAGTTCTCGTGGGTGTTCTACATCTTCGCCGCGTTCCTCATCTACACGGCGATCAACCTCGCCCGCGACACCGACCACGAGGACGACGGCGACAACATCGTGGTCAGATTCGCCCGCAACCACCTGAGCATGACCGACACGTGGGACGGCCTGAAACTGTGGGTGAAGGAAAACGGCAAGCGGTTGATGACGCCGATGTTCCTCGTCATCGTCGCGCTCGGCACCACGGACCTGATCTTCGCGCTGGATTCGATTCCCGCCATCTACGGACTCACCCAGGAGCCGTATCTGGTGTTCACCGCCAACGTGTTCGCGTTGATGGGCTTGCGTCAGCTCTACTTCCTGCTGGGTGATCTGCTCAAACGGCTGGTGTACCTGTCGCAGGGCCTGGCGTTCATCCTGGGCTTCATCGGCGTCAAGCTGCTGCTGCACGCGTTGCACGAGAACGAGTTGCCGTTCATCAACGGCGGTGAGCACGTGCCGGTGCCCGAGATCCCGACCCTGTTGTCGTTGGGCGTGATCATCGTGACGCTGCTCATCACCACCGCGGCCAGCCTGTACAAGACTCGGGTGCACGACGTGAAGAACGCGGCCGGCGAGAACTCGAAATCGTTGGATTCGCGTTGAGCGCAACGCTCGATCACCCCGCGAGCCATCTCCTAGCCTTGCCGGGTGCGCCTCTTCGTGACCGATGCCCCCGGCGGTGGCTGGGATGAACTGACCGACGGCGGCCCACCGCCCGTGCGCGTCGCGGCCAAGGACCTGCAGCATGCGCGGCGGGTTCGCGCGCGGGTGCGCTCCGATCGTGAGGTCGCGGTCATCCTGGACGTCGCGGTGGCTGTCGCGGCCGACTTCCGGTCCGTACGCGACGCGCTGGAACCGGGCGACGGCGTGCGCTACGCCGGCACCGTCGACGGTCTCGCCGGCCTGATCGCCGACATCTCATCGGCCGAGGTGGCCGACGGCGTCACGCTCGTGCCCGTGTCGCCGCGCGAGGATGTGCACGCGTTGGGGCGCGCGGTGCTGCGAAGCCTCGAATTGCGCAGTCAGGCCAAGGCCTCGTAGATCAGCTGGGCGTATCGGTTGGTGCGTTCGGTTCCCGTGGTTCCCGGCCCCATCCGGTTCATCACGTAGGCGAACGTCGTGCGGCGCTCCAGATCCATCGCGATCGCCGAACCGCCCCAGCCGCCCCACCAGCAGATCCTGCCCTCCGGGATGGCGGGAACGCTTTCGGGACACGGCAGCCCGAATCCGACGCCGAAGCGCAGCGGGATCATGAGCACCTGGTCGAGGCCGTGGGACTGTTCGTCGAAGATCAGATCGATGGTTGCCGGACTGAGGAGTTGCACGCCGTTGGCCTTGCCGCCCAGCGCAATCGGCGACAGGGCACGGGCCAGCCCGCGGGCGTTGCCGTGGCCGTTCGCGCCACCGATGTCGGCGCGCCGCCACGCGATCGTCTCGGCGATCGAGGCGACGTCCTGGTCGGGCCGGATGGTGCCGAACGTCTTGATCATCGGATGGTCTTGTGGCAGTAGGTCGTAAGGCAGGGCCAGTGGCGGGGGTGCGATGAGTTCGGCTATGCGATCGTCGTCCTCGGGCCGCGCACCGATCTGGACGTCGGCGTCCAGGGGAGCGGCGATCTCGTCACGGACGAACTCCTTGAGCGACTTGCCGGCGACGCGGCGGATCACCTCGCCGATGAGGTGGCCGTAGTTGAGCGCGTGGTACCCCGACGCCGTGCCGGGGGGCCACCACGGCGCCTGGCCCGCCAGGTAGCCGGTCGAACGCTCCCAGTCGTACATGACCTCGAGGTCGAACGGCGCCTCCCAGCCGGACACTCCGGATGTGTGGGCAAGCAGATGCCGAATCTCGATGTCGTGCTTGCCATTCGCCGCGAACTCCGGCCAATAGTCGGCGACGGCGGCTTTGAGGTCGAGCAGTTCGCGGTCGACGAGGATCAGAGCCGCCAACGCGGTGAGGGTCTTGGTGCAGGACCAGAAGTTCACGATGGTGTCTTGGTGCCATGGCGTCGTCTTGGCGCGGTCGGCATGGCCGCCCCAGATGTCGACGACGCACTGGCCGTCGATGTCCACGGCGATGGAGGCACCCAACTCCTCACCCTTGGCGATCTCGTCGGCTAGTGCGTCGGCGAGCTTGTCGAATCGACTGTCGCAGTGGCCGTGGACGCTGTCGCGCATGGGCTCATCATGCCTCTGCCCAGCGGATTTATGGAGAAAACCACGCTGATCCGAGCGTTCGTCCCGGTACCGTGACCGACAGAATTGCCGAATCAGGAGGTATGCGATGCACAGGTTCGCGACGGCGGTCGCCGTAGGCACGTTGATCCTGGGTCCGCTTGTGACGGCACAGTCCGCCGGTGCCGCCCAGGTGACCCCCGACCCGATCGCCCCTGTCCCGGCGGTGCCCCTCGAACCGAGGGTTCAGGCGTTGGACTGCCAGGGCACGACCGGGAACATGGGATGCGGTCCCGGTTGGTTCTGGCGCGATGGCTGGCGGGGATGGGGGTGCTACCCATGCTGATGTCGACGACGTTCAAGGTGTCCTGTGCGATCGCGGTGACGATGTTCGCCGCAGCGCTCGGGATCGGTTCGGCCACAGCCCAATCCAACGACTACAGCAGGCTACCGGTCGATCCGAACACGATCACCGACTCGTTGGCCTACGCGGCGGCGCCGCTCGCCATCGATCCCGACGGGCAGCCCGGGGTGAGGGCCGAGTACACCCACCGCGAGGGCGGCACACGCCAGATCACGACCACCATCCTGGTGCTTGCCGATCCCGGGGCCGCTACGGCTGCGCTGAACGGCGCGGCCGCCGACGTCGCCAACCAGCACTCACAACCCGTCGACGTGGGAACCGGCGGAACGATGGTCACCGGTACTTCGCTCGACGGCACCGAGTCCGTGGCCGTGTTGACCTTCACCGAGGGCAACACCGCGACGACGATCGAATTCGAGGGCCCTGCAAACGATCCCGCACCGGCCGACCTGGTGACCGAGCTGGGTCAGAAGCAGGCCGCGGCGATCACGAACTGGCAGGGTGCATAGCGCGACGGCCGCGTCACCAATTGTCGTAGCCGCCTTCGGGTCCCAGCATGCGTTCCAGCCGGGTCCGATTGATGCGGGCCAACTCGTTGCGGACGATCTTTCGCTCGGTCTCGATGTCGTTGTGCATCCGGTCGAGCATCGATGCCAGCACCCGCTCGGCGTCGTAGCCGTTGACGAACATCACGAACCCGAAGCCGAAGTGTTCGAGGTATTGCTTCGACGCCTGACTCAGACGCTCCATCATCTCGGGCTGGTCACACCAGATCGCGCATTGTTCAGCGGCCGACTTCTCGCTGCCCGGCCGCCGCCCGATGTCCGGGTAGGCCTGCAGGATGGTGTCGATGGAGTCCTCGCCGAGGCTGAACAGCAGCGCATCGGCTTCACGGAACAGCGTGTCGTGGTCGGGGTACGGTCGCCCGCGCGCCAGATCCGCGGCCAAGGGCACGCTGTAGCAACATTCGTAGACGGCGTGGACGGCCCTGCGCATCGGCATCGCGTTGAACGCTTCGAGACCGATTCCCTGATGCATCAACACGACAGCAATGATCAGTCGTGGGGAGAACGTCCGGGTTACGTCGTGTTACGGGGAGGAAAAATCAGCGCCCGCGTAAATCCGTTCAGTGGGCCTTGTTGAACCGCTCGACCGACGCCTGAACCTCAGCCTCGGCCTCCGAGCGGCCGACCCAGTCGGCGGCCTTCACGTACTTGCCCGGTTCGAGATCCTTGTAGTGCACGAAGAAGTGCTTGATCGCCTCGAGCTCGTAGGCAGGCACGTCGCCGAGGTCTGCGATGTGCTCCCAGCGCGGATCCTCGGCGGGCACGCACAGGACCTTGTCGTCGCCGCCGGCCTCGTCGGTCATCCGGAACATGGCCACCGGGCGGACCTCCACAATGCAACCGGGGAACACCGATTCGGGCAGCAACACCAGGGCGTCGAGCGGGTCGCCGTCCTCACCGAGGGTGTTCTCGAAGAACCCGTAATCGGTCGGATAGGCCATCGACGTGTACAGGTAGCGGTCCAACTTCACCCGGCCGCTCTCGTGGTCCACCTCGTACTTGTTGCGGGAACCCTTGGGGATCTCGATCACTACCTCGAACTGCACGGCCGCGGCTCCTTGCCCTGTGCTCTTGTCTGGGTCGTCCGGTGATAACGCGGGTCAACCTTAAACGAGGGATACGCTGCTGTACGGGGGCGGTCTGGTTTGAGCAGGAGGATTATGCGGCCCGGTCAGTGGCGCCGATCCACGCACGTGGCCATCGGCGCGGCGGTATTGCTGCTGGTTGCCGTGGTCGTGCTGGTCGCTGCCCTGGTGACTGCGGGGCCGTCGACCGAAGCTTCTGCGGGTAAGCCGACGCCCCCGGCCGCAACCGCGAACCCCGGTGTCGTACCGGTGGCCGACTCGGCGCCCAGGCCTGTCCCGGACCTGCTGGCGGCCAAGCTGGCCCCCGTGCTGGCCGACCCGAACCTCGGTGACCTCACCGGCCGCGTCACCGATGCGCTGACCGACACGGTGCTGTGGGAGCAGCGCGCCGACGTGCCGATGCAGCCCGCGTCGACGAACAAGTCGCTCACCGCCGCCGCGGCTCTGCTGACGCTGGACCGTGATGCCCGGCTCACGACGCGGGTGTTCAGTGGTTCCAGGCCCGGGGTGGTGGTGCTCAAGGGGGGCGGCGACCCGACGCTTTCGGCGGCGCCGGCCGGCGATGACACCTGGTACCGGGACGCCGCGCGCATCAACGACCTGGCCGAACAGGTCCGGGGTAGCGGCATCGAGGTGACCTCCGTGCAGGTGGACACCAGCGCCTACAGCGGGCCGACGATGGCGCCGGGGTGGGATCCGCTCGACATCGACGGCGGCGACATCGCGCCGATGGAGTCGGTCATGCTCGACGGCGGCCGCACCCAACCGGTCAGCGTCGACTCGGCGCGGTCCCGCACACCCGCGTTGGACGCCGGCCGCGCGCTCGCGGCGGCGCTGAAGATCGACCCGGCGAAGGTCACCGTGGCACCCGGCAGCGCGAGCGGCGGCAGGGAACTCGGTGCGGTCCAGTCGCCGCCGCTGATATCGCGTCTGCGCGACATGATGAACGCTTCGGACAATGTGATGGCCGAGGCGATGGGGCGCGAGGTCGCCGCGGCACAAAACCGTCCGCAGAGCTTCGACGGCGCCGCGCGCGCGGTCCTCGACGCCCTGGGCGACGCCGGTATCGACATCACCGGCGCGAGGATCTTCGACTCCAGCGGGTTGTCCGTCGATGACCGGCTCACCGCCGAGACGCTGGACGAGGTGGTGCAGGCGGCGGCCGGAGACGACCACCCCAAGCTGCGGCCCCTGGTCGACCTGCTGCCCATCGCGGGGGGAAGCGGCACACTGTCGAACCGCTATCTGGACACCCCCATCGTCAAGCCCGCCGCCGGTTTCCTACGGGCCAAGACCGGCTCGCTGACCGGAACCAACTCGCTGGCGGGCATCGTCACCGACTCGAGCGGGCGGGTGCTCACGTTCGCGCTGATCTCCAACAATGCGGGCCCGACCGGACGTATCGCGCTCGACAACCTGGCCGCCACACTGCGAGCGTGCGGATGCAGCGCGTGAGCCCCTCGGCCAAATCCTCGCTGTCGGTCGGTCGCGCCGTCGACTGGGACTTCGCCGCCACCGTCGGTGAGAAGCTGGCCCGACCCGGTCCGGCCTCCACCGACTACACGCGCAGGCAGGTGATCGAACAGCTGGCCGAGGCGTCGCGCTCGGCCGAGCTTCCGGTGCGCGAGGTCACCGGTATGACCGAAGGCGGTGAGATCCCCGAGGCGCGAATTGTGGACCGTCCGCAGTGGATTCGCGCGGCCACCCGGTCGATGCGCGTGATGACGGGGGGCTCGGACAAGCCGGCGGGCGCGATCAGTGGACGCATCACGGGCGCGCAGACCGGAGCCGTGCTCGCATTCATCTCCTCGGGCATCCTCGGCCAGTACGATCCGTTCGGTCCCGGCGGTGGCGAATTGCTGCTGATCTACCCGAACGTGATCGCCGTGGAGCGCCAGCTGCAGGTGCAGCCCTACGACTTTCGGCTGTGGGTGTGCCTGCACGAGGTCACTCACCGGGTGCAGTTCCGCGCCAACCCGTGGCTTGCCGAGCACATGTCCGGCGCCCTGGCCGTGCTCACCGAAGAAGGCACCGAGGACATCGCCGAGATGGTCTCCCGGCTGGCCTCGTTCGTGCGCAGCCGCCGCGACGAATCGAACGGCGCTGTGGCAGATGCCAATTCGAGCGGCATGATCGGGCTGTTGCGGGCGGTGCAGTCCGAACCTCAGCGTGAGGCCCTCGACAAACTGCTCGTGCTCGGCACGCTGCTCGAAGGCCACGCGGACCACGTGATGGACGCCGTCGGCCCCGCGGTGGTGCCTTCGGTCGCCACGATTCGCAAGCGGTTCGACGAGCGGCGTCAGCGCAAACAGTCGCCGCTGCAACGGGTGGTGCGGATGCTTCTCGGCATCGACGCCAAGCTCAGCCAGTACACCCGCGGCAAGGCGTTCGTCGACCATGTGGTGTCCGCTGTGGGCATGGACCGATTCAACGCCGTGTGGACGGGACCCGAAACATTGCCTCTGCCAACCGAAATCGACGAGCCGCACCGATGGATCGACAGGGTGCTGTAGCCGGGCTTCGAACGGCGGTCGGGGCGTTCGACCGCGACTTCGGCGTCGGTGACCGCTGGTGCGTCGCACTGTCCGGGGGTCCGGACTCGCTGGCGTTGACCGCGGTCGCGGCGGGCCTCAAACCGACCACCGCGCTGATCGTCGACCACCGGTTGCAGCCGGACTCCGCCACCGTGGCCGAAAACGCGCGCAGGCAGGCCGTGTCTGTGGGATGCGTTGCCGCGCAGGTGATCACCGTCGACGTCGGGAGGGCGGGCGGCCCCGAGGCCGCGGCGCGCACCGCGCGGTACCGCGCGCTGAACGAGGCACGTCGCGAAATGCCGGTGCTGCTGGGGCATACGCTGGACGACCAGGCCGAGACGGTGCTGCTGGGTTTGGGCCGCGGCTCCGGGCCGCGGTCCATCGCCGCCATGAGGCCGTGGGACCCGCCGTGGGGCCGGCCCCTGCTCGGCGTGCGGCGGGCGGTGACGGAGGCGGCGTGCGCCGAGCTGGGCCTCACCCCGTGGCAGGACCCGCACAACTCGGACCGTAGGTTCACCAGGGTTCGCCTGCGTGAGGAGGTGCTGCCGCTTCTCGAAGACGTTCTCGGTGGTGGGGTCGCCGAGGCCTTGGCGCGCACGGCGGACGCATTGCGCGCCGACACCGACACCCTCGACGAGCTGGCCGATCGCGCCTTGACGGGGCTGCGCCACGACGAAGCGCTCGACGGGACAGAACTCGCCGTCTTACCACAAGCGCTGCGGCGCAGGGTGATTCGCCGTTGGTTGCTCGATGGCGGTGCCACCGGGCTGACCGACAAGCAGATTCGCGCCGTCGACGCCCTCGTCACGGCGTGGCGGGGCCAGGGCGGAGTCGCGGTCGGCTCGCCCCTGCGCGAACGACGGCTGATCGCGGGCCGCCGGGGCGGCATGCTGACCCTGCACACGGAGCCGGTGCGCACCATGAAAAACTGTGCCCGTGCCTGAGCGATCCGCCGATATGTACACCGGTGACATCAAGTCGGTACTGCTGTCGTCCGATGAGATCCAGGCGAAGATCGCCGAGCTCGGCGCCATGATCGGCGAGGAGTACCGCGACACCGTCGCCGCCAACGGCCAAGATCTCCTGCTGGTGACCGTACTCAAGGGCGCGGTCTTCTTCGTCACGGACCTGGCGCGCGCGATCCCGCTGCCGACCCAGCTGGAGTTCATGGCGGTCAGCTCCTACGGGTCGTCGACGTCGTCGTCGGGCGTGGTGCGCATCCTCAAAGACCTCGACCGCGACATCAACGGTCGTGACGTGCTCATCGTCGAGGACATCGTCGACTCCGGGCTGACGCTGTCGTGGTTGCTGCGCAACCTCGCGACTCGCCATCCCCGCTCGCTGCGGGTGTGCGCGCTGTTGCGCAAGCCCGACGCGGTACGCGCCGACGTCGACATCGCACACGTCGGATTCGACATCCCCAACGAGTTCGTCGTCGGCTACGGCCTGGACTACGCCGAGCGTTACCGCGACCTCGACTACATCGGCACGCTGGACCCGAAGGTGTACGAGCAGCACTGACCGGCGCAAGATAGGGGCATGCGCGAAACAGCCCTTCGCATCTGCCCGCTGTGCGAGGCCACCTGCGGCCTGGTGCTCACCATTGACGACGGTCGCGTCACCGGTGCCCGCGGCGACAAAGACGACGTGTTCAGCCACGGGTTCATCTGCCCGAAGGGTGCCAGCTTCGGCGAACTCGACAACGATCCCGACCGGTTGGCCCGGCCGATGGTCCGTCGTGACGGCGTGCTGACCGAGACGACCTGGGCACAGGCGTTCGCCGCGGCCGCCGACGGGCTCGGCGGGGTCATCGCCGAGCACGGCGGTGCGGCGGTCGGGGTGTACCTGGGCAACCCGAACGCGCACACCATCGCGGGCGGGCTGTACACCCCGCTGGTCGTCAAGGCGCTGGGCACCCGGCAGGTGTACTCGGCGAGCACCCTCGATCAGATGCCCAAGCACGTCGCGCTGGGCCTGATGTTCGGCAGCCCCGTCGCGTTCACCGTCCCCGATCTCGACCGCACCGACTATCTCGTGGTCATCGGTGCGAACCCCCTTGTCTCCAACGGCAGCCTCGCGACCGCCGCCGACTTCCCCGGCAAGCTGCGCGCGCTGCGCAAACGCGGCGGACGCCTCGTGGTCATCGACCCCGCCCGCACCCGCACCGCCGAACTCGCCGACCGCCACCTCGCGCCGCGGCCCGGCACCGACGCGGCGCTGCTCCTGGGAATCGTCCACGTGCTGTTCGACGAGGACCTCGCCGACCTGAAGGACCTCGACGGGCATGTCGACGGTGTCGATTTGGTGCGTGCACTCGCCGCCGACTTCTCACCGGACACCGTCGCGACGCACTGCGGGGTGCCCGCCGACGACATCCGCACGCTCGCACGCGAACTCGCCGCGGCGCCATCGGCCGCCGTGTACGGCCGGATCGGCACCTCCACCGTCGAATTCGGCACCTTGGGCAGCTGGCTCGTCGACGTCGTCAACGTCCTCACCGGCAACCTGGACCGCTCCGGAGGCGCGATGTTCCCGCAGTCGCCGATCGCCTCCGCTGCGCGGCCGCCGAAGCCGGGTCGCGGCTTTCTCACCGGGCGCTGGCACAGCCGCGTGTCGGGTTATCCCGAAGCCCTGTCGGAGTTTCCGGCCGCGGCGTTGGCCGAGGAGATCGACACCCCCGGCGACGGGCAGATCAAGGCCGTCGTCACGATCGCGGGCAATCCGGTGCTGTCGGCGCCCGACGGGGAACGCCTCGACAAGGCCCTGGACAGCGTCGAATTCATGCTGAGCATCGACCCGTACCTGAACGAGACCACCCGGCACGCCGACGTCATCCTGCCGCCCCCTCCGCCGTCGCGCAGCGCACACTTCGACATCGCGCTCAACAGCCTGGCGGTGCGCAACAACGCGCGATACTCGCCGCCGGCCCTCCCGCTGACCGACCGGCCGGACGAAGCCGAGATCCTCGCGCGCATCGCCCTGATCCTCTACGGCCTGGGCCCCGATGCCGATCCGATGCTGGTCGACGATCAGGTGATCGCGGCGACGCTGGCCAAGGAGACCGCCGACCCGGATTCGCCGGTCGCGGGGCGTTCCGTCGACGACCTGACCGCGATGCTGCCGACGGCTCCGGGCTACGAACGGCGCCTCGACATGATGCTGCGCCTGGGCGCCTACGGCGATGCGTTCGGCGCCAACCCCGACGGACTCACGCTGGCCAAGCTCAAGGCCGCACCGCACGGCATCGACCTGGGTCCGTTGCGACCGCGCCTAACCGAGGTGTTGCGAACGCCGTCCGGCCGGATCGAACTCGCACCGCCTGAGTTGACCGCCGAGGTCGCGCGGCTGCGGGACGCGCTCGGCGTGCGCCCCGACGGGTTCGTGCTCATCGGACGACGGCACCTGCGTTCCAACAACAGCTGGATGCACAACCTGCCCGCGTTGTCGGGCGGGTCCAACCAGTGCACGCTGCGGATCCACCCCGACGACGCCGCGGAGCTCGGGCTGACCGACACCGCCGTCGTCAAAGGACCGGGAGGTGAGCTGCTGGCCCCGGTCGAGATCACGCCGGAGATGCGCCGGGGCGTGGTGTCGTTACCGCACGGCTGGGGCCACGACCGCGACGGCACGGGTCAACGGGTCGCGGCCGCCGCGCCGGGCGTGAACGTCAACCAGCTCAACGACGGCAACCATCTGGATCCGCTGTCGGGCACCGCGGTGCTCAACGGCATCCCGGTGGACATCGCGCCCGCCGGCTGAGCCGGCTACGTCAGCTCGTAGACCACGGTGACGTTGAAGCCGACGGCCTGCTGACCGGGCTCGATCGGCACCGCCGCCATCTCGGCGGCCGGGCCGCGCGGAGTCGGATACGGCGTCGGCGGCGACGACGCGGGCACCTCCGATATCGAGATGACCTTGCCGAGGTCCAACTCGGCCAGCAGCGCGTACTGTTCGGCGCGGCTCTTGGCGTCGTTGAAGGCGCGGGCGCGCGCTTCGCGCACCAGTTGGGAATCGTCCTCGATGGCGAGGGTGACGTTGTTGATCCTCGTCGCGTTACCGCCCCGGCCCGCGATGATCCCGAACACCTGGGGCGCCGTGTTGAGCGCGCGGACCTTGATGTCGATCGTGTTCGTCGCCCGGTAGCCGTCGATGGTGTTGTCGCCGCCGCCGTACTGCGGCTGCACGCTCACCTCGGAGGTGTTGATGTCCTTGCGGTCGATGCCCGAGTCGACCAGTGCGTCGATGACGCCGCGCTGCAGTTGGCTGGTCTGGTTGAGCGCGGCCGCTGCGTCGGCGGCCACGACCTCCATGCCCGCGTTGATCGTCAGCGTGTCGGGCGCGCCGAGCACCTCACCGCTGCCCACGACCGTCACCTGGCGCTGTGTGTGGTCGTCGTCGTTGGTGAGGACGGGGGCGGCCGTCGCGTCACAGCCCGAGAGCAGGGCGACGAACCCCACCGCCGCGGCCACAAGGATTCGGGTGGGCGTCTTCGCCCGGGCAGCGATTGGCATGGCTGGCACCCTACCGTCAGGGAGTCACCATGATCTTGCAGTGCATGTCGGGGTCGGCGAGTTCGTCGAATGCGGCGCCGACGCCTTCGAGTCCCACTTCGCCGGTGATCAGCGGCGAGACGTCGATGCGCCCGTCGGCGATGGCGCGCAACGTCTCCGCGAACTCGTTGTAGTCGTAGGAGTTGACGAACTGGACGTTGATCTCCTTGGCGATGCCGAACAACGGCGTGACGGTGTCGGGCTGCATGCACACCCCGGCCACCACCAGGCGGCTGCCCAACGGAGCCCTGCGCATCACGTCGTCGATGATCCCGGGGACACCGACGGCTTCGAAGATCACCGCGGGTGTCGCGCTGTCAAACGGAGAACCCTGCGCAGGATCGAGCGTGACGTGCGCGCCCATCGTCGCTGCGAGTTCCCGCCGGCGCACCGAGAAGTCTGCCGCCGCAATGTATTCAACACCCTTGAGCCGCAACGCGGCGATGATCGCCATCCCGATCGGACCGCAACCGATCACCAGCGCGGCCTCGCCGGGGGCGACGCCGGATTTGTTGACGGCGTGCAGCCCGACGGCCATCGGTTCGGTCAGCGCGGCGTGCCGCGGATCGACGCCCTCTGGCACGCTCAGCAGCAACGGCACCGACAGCAGCATCCTCTCGGTGTACCCGCCGAGCACCGTGTTGCTGGACATGATCGGTTCGAACCCTTTGGGCGACAACAACACCGGCAGTGACGTGACAAGAGTTCCCGGAGCGGGCGCCTCGGTGCCCGGACCGGCCTCGAGGACTTCGGCGCTGAATTCGTGGCCCATGAACACGTCGCTGCCCAGGTCGACGGGCAGTCCGCCCTGCACCGGCATACCGGTGATCTCGCGGGTGAGCCGCACCATCTGGTCGCCGTGCTTGGCGAAGTGCAGATCGGAGCCGCAGATACCGCAGGCACTGACCGCGACCAGAACCTGACCCTCCTGCGGAACCGGCTCGGGCACGTCGTCGCGGACCACCATCTGTCCGTCTCGCAGCACGGCAGCGCGCATTCACCAATCCAATCGGTTCAAGAACTCCAGCAGCGCGGCGTTGACCGCGGCGGGCCGCTCCTGCGGCAGCCAGTGCCCGCCGTCGATCATCACCTCGCGATAGTCGCCGGCGACGAGTTCACGGGCGCGGTGGCTGGGGGTGTAGGCCATTGTGGGATCCTCGGTGCCGCCGATGAACAACGCCGGCACGTCGATCGTCGCGGACGGCGGGCTCTCGGTCAGTTCCCAGTTGCGATCAAAGCAGCGGTACCAGTTGAGCGCCGGGGTGAAGCCCGTGCGGCTGAACTCTTCGATGTAGTAGTCGATTTCCTCTTGGCTGATCCAATCGGGTAGGTCGCCGGACTCGGGTATGCGGGCCAGGAAACCCTCCGGTCCCGGCGCGGTCATCCGCTGAGCCATGAGCCCGTCCCTGGAAGCGGTGGTCGAGCCGATGAGCTTGCGGATGGTGACCGCGGGGTCGCGGTTCAACTCCGCGTCGGCCGGCCCGGGCTCCTGGTAGTAGAGGACGTAGAAGAACTTCTCGCCGAAGATGCGGCGGAACGCCTGCGTCGTGGGCACCCGCGAGCGCGGTACCGGCGGCGCGCATATGCCCACCGCGCCGGCGAAGCGGTCCGGGTGAAGCAGCGGTGCGCCCCACGCCACGGCGCCGCCGAAGTCGTGGCCGACGATAACCGCCCGGTCGGCGCCGACGTCGTCGAGCAGGCCGACGATGTCGGCGCTCAGATCAACGACGGTGTAGGCATCGACGGCCTCGGGTTTGGACGACCGCCCGTAGCCGCGCTGATCGGGAGCCAGCACGTGATAGCCGGCCTCGGCCAAAGCGGGCAGCTGATGGCGCCAGGAGAACCCCAGTTCGGGAAAGCCGTGGGCCAGCACCACCAGCGGGGCGCCGGGCTCGCCGGCCTCGAGCACTCGCAGGCGGACGCCGTTGGTGTCGACGAACCGCTCGGTGAAGGTCAGCACGATCAACACCCAAGCACTTCCGCAGCGCGAGTGTGGGCATAAAGCACGTCGCCATGGCCGGCAGCGTGCGGGTAACCCACGTTCGGCGGGATGGCGTGGAAGAACCGTCGGGAACCTTGGTTCGTTGGTCTAGCGGTAGCCTGAACTATTCCAACTGCGCACTTGTTGGAAGCGGCTTAGAAGGCAGGAGTGGTCGCTGACGGCCGGGGACAACGGCCCACCACGCGGCCGAACGACGACGGATAGTTGATGAATCGGAAAAATGTCATCCGCACGCTGACCGTGATAGCGGTCGTGCTGTTGCTGGGCTGGTCCTTCTACTACTTCAGCGATGACACGCGGGGTTACAAGCCCATCGACACGTCGGTGGCGGTCGCGCAGATCGACGGCGACAACGTCAAGACCGCGCAGATCGACGACCGCGAACAACAGCTGCGGCTCGACCTCAAGAGCGGCAACGGCGACACCGAGAACAGCGACAAGATCATCACCAAGTACCCGACGGGGTACGGGGTCACGCTGTTCGAGGCGCTTCAGGACAAGAACGTCAAGACCAACACCGTGGTCAACCAGGGCAGCATGCTCGGCTCGCTGCTGATCTACCTGCTGCCGCTGCTGCTACTGGTCGGGCTGTTCATCATGTTCTCCCGCATGCAGACCGGCGGGCGGATGGGCTTCGGGTTCGGCAAGTCCAAGGCCAAGATGCTCAACAAGGACATGCCGAAGACCACGTTCGCCGATGTCGCCGGGGTCGACGAGGCCGTCGAAGAGCTCTACGAGATCAAGGACTTCCTGCAGAACCCGTCGCGGTATCAGGCGCTGGGCGCCAAGATCCCCAAGGGCGTGTTGCTGTTCGGCCCGCCCGGCACCGGTAAGACGCTGCTGGCGCGCGCGGTCGCCGGCGAGGCCGGGGTGCCCTTCTTCACGATCTCGGGCTCTGACTTCGTCGAGATGTTCGTCGGCGTGGGCGCCTCGCGCGTGCGCGACCTGTTCGAGCAGGCCAAGCAGAACAGCCCGTGCATCATCTTCGTCGACGAGATCGACGCCGTCGGCCGGCAGCGCGGCGCCGGGCTGGGCGGCGGCCACGACGAACGCGAGCAGACACTCAACCAGCTGCTCGTCGAGATGGACGGCTTCGGTGACCGCCAGGGCGTCATCCTGATCGCGGCCACGAACCGGCCCGACATCCTCGACCCTGCGCTGCTGCGGCCCGGCCGCTTCGACCGCCAGATCCCGGTTTCCAACCCCGACCTGGCCGGCCGCCGCGCGGTGCTCAAGGTGCATTCGGCGGGCAAGCCGATCGCTCCCGACGCCGACCTGGACGGGCTGGCCAAGCGCACCGTCGGCATGTCCGGCGCCGACCTGGCCAACGTCATCAACGAGGCGGCGCTGCTGACCGCCCGCGAGAACGGCACGGTGATCACCGGCCCGGCGCTGGAGGAGGCCGTCGACCGTGTCGTCGGCGGTCCGCGCCGCAAGAGCCGCATCATCAGCGAGCAGGAGAAGAAGATCACCGCCTACCACGAGGGCGGGCACACGCTCGCCGCGTGGGCGATGCCGGACATCGATCCGATCTACAAGGTGACGATCCTGGCCCGCGGCCGCACCGGCGGGCACGCGATGGCGGTCCCCGAGGACGACAAGGGCCTGATGACCCGCTCGGAGATGATCGCGCGGCTCGTGTTCGCGATGGGCGGACGCGCCGCCGAGGAACTGGTGTTCCGGGAGCCGACCACCGGCGCGGTGTCCGATATCGAGCAGGCAACCAAGATCGCCCGCGCGATGGTGACCGAATACGGCATGAGCTCCAAGCTGGGTGCGGTGCGCTACGGCACCGAGCACGGCGACCCGTTCCTGGGTCGCACCATGGGCACGCAGGCCGACTACAGCCACGAGGTCGCCCAGACCATCGACGACGAGATCCGCAAGCTCATCGAGGCCGCTCACACCGAGGCCTGGGAGATTCTCACCGAGTACCGCGACGTGCTCGACACCCTCGCCGGCGAGCTGCTCGAGAAGGAGACGCTGCACCGGCGTGAGCTCGAGGAGATCTTCGGCGACGTGAAGAAGCGCCCGCGGCTGACCATGTTCGACGACTTCGGCGGCCGCGTTCCGTCCGACAAGCCGCCGATCAAAACCCCCGGCGAGCTGGCGATCGAGCGCGGCGAGGAATGGCCCAAACCGGTGCCCGAACCCGCCTTCAAGGCCGCGATCGCCGCGGCCACCAAGGCCGCCGAAGCCACCAAGGTCGCCGAGGGCGGCCCGAACGGCGCCCACGGCAGCGGCAACGGTTCCTCGGGTCCGACGCAGCCCGACTACGGCGCCCCCGCCGGGTGGCACGCACCGGGCTGGCCGCCGTCGCAGCAGCCCCCGGGCCAGCAACAGCCGCCGGTCCAGCAGCCGCACGGCTACTGGTATCCGCCGCCGCACCAGGGTTGGCAGCAGCAGCCCTACCCGCCGTATCAGCCGTATCCGCAGCAGGGGCCGCCGCAGCAACAGGGTGCACCACCCCAACCGAACGAGGACAAGGGTCAGGACAACAGCCGGCGTAACGGCTGACAGGCCGACCGGCTCACAGGAGGCTCCATTGGCGCAGTCGCAGCACAACTCCGTCACGTTCAGGCCCGCGAACTTCGACCAGCCGCGCGCTGAGGCTGCGGTCCGCGAACTGCTGCTCGCGGTCGGCGAGGACCCGGACCGCCATGGGCTCGAGTCCACTCCCGCGCGGGTGGCGCGAGCGTACAAGGAGCTGTTCGCCGGCCTATACATCGATCCGGATTCGGTGCTGGACACCACATTTGACGAGCAGCACGACGAGCTGGTGCTGGTCAAGCAGATCCCGATGTACTCGACCTGCGAGCACCACCTGGTTTCTTTCCACGGCGTCGCGCACGTCGGTTACATCCCCGGCCAGGACGGGCGCGTCACCGGGTTGTCCAAGATCGCGCGGCTGGTCGATCTCTACGCCAAGCGACCGCAGGTGCAGGAACGGCTCACCGGTCAGATCGCGGACGCGATGATGCGCAAACTCGATCCGCGGGGTGTGATCGTCGTGGTCGAGGCCGAACACCTGTGCATGGCGATGCGCGGAGTGCGCAAGCCGGGCGCGGTGACGACCACATCGGCCGTACGCGGGCAGTTCAAGGTCGATGCCGCATCGAGGGCCGAGGCGCTGGACCTGATACTGCGCAAGTGAACTCGACACGGGTGCGGGTCATGGGGGTCGTGAACGTCACCGACGACTCCTTCTCCGACGGAGGGCTGTTCCTCGACCGCGACCGCGCCGTCGAGCACGGGCTCGAACTGGTCGCCGAAGGCGCGGCGATCGTCGACGTGGGCGGTGAGTCCACTCGCCCCGGGGCCACCCGCATCGACCCCGAAGTCGAGAAATCGCGGGTGTGCCCGGTCATCTCCGAGCTTGCCGCCGAAGGCGTCACGGTCAGCATCGACACGATGCACGCCGACGTCGCGCGGGCGGCGCTGGAGAACGGCGCCCAGATCGTCAACGACGTCTCCGGCGGGCGCGCGGACCCGGGTATGGCCCCGTTGCTCGCCGACGCGAAAGTGCCCTGGGTGCTGATGCATTGGCGGTCGGTGGGCGCTGACCGTCCGCACGCGGTGCCCGCCTATCGGAACGTGGTCGACGAGGTCCGCACCGAACTGCTCGCCAGTGTGGACGCCGCGGTGGCTGCCGGGGTCGACGCGACCAACCTCATCATCGATCCGGGGTTGGGCTTCGCCAAGACCGGCGACCACAACTGGGCGCTGTTGCGTGCGCTGCCCGAATTCGTCGCCACCGGCATCCCGGTGTTGGTGGGCGCGTCGCGCAAACGCTTCCTCGGGACGCTGCTCGCCGACGCCGACGGACAACCGCGACCGCCGGACGGCCGGGAGACCGCGACCGCGGTGATCTCGGCGCTGGCCGGCCTACACGGCGCCTGGGGTGTGCGGGTGCACGATGTGCGCGCGTCGGTCGATGCGATCAAGGTGTTGGAGGCGTGGTCGCATGGCTGACCGAATCGAGTTGCGCGGCTTGCGCGTTCGCGGGCATCACGGTGTCTTCGAGCACGAGCGTCGCGACGGCCAGGAATTCATCGTCGACATCACTGTCTGGATCGACCTCGCCGCCGCGGCGGCGAGTGACGACCTCGCCGACACCCTGGACTACGGCGCGTTGGCGCAGCGGGCGGCCGACATCGTCGCCGGACCGCCGCGGAACCTGATCGAGACGGTGGCCGCAGAGATCGCCGACGGCGTCATGGACGACGGGCGCGTGCACGCCGTCGAGGTGGTCGTGCACAAGCCCGCGGCACCGATCCCGCTGACGTTCTCCGACGTCGCGGTGGTGGCGCGTCGATCGCGGCGCGCTCGGGGTGGCCCTTGACCACCGCGGTTCTGTCGATCGGGTCGAATCTCGGGGACCGGCTGGCGATGCTTCGGTCGGTCGTCGACGGGCTCGGTGGTGCGCTGCGTGCGGCGTCGCCGGTGTACGAGACCGCGCCGTGGGGCGGTGTCGAACAGGGGCCGTTCCTCAACGCCGTCCTCGTCGCCGACGATCCCGCGCTCGACGGCCACGGTTGGCTACGGCGCGCCCACGAGTTCGAACGATCCGCCGAGCGGGTGCGCGCACAACGATGGGGGCCGCGCACGCTAGACGTCGACATCGTCACCTGCCGAAACGCGGGGCGCGAGGTGATCTCGCAGGACGCCGACCTGGTCCTGCCGCATCCGCGTGCCCATCAACGTGCGTTCGTGCTCGTGCCCTGGCTGGCGGTGGAACCGGACGCGGTCCTGACGGTGGCGGGCGAACCGCGCCGGGTCGACGAACTGCTCGCCGCGCTCGAACCGGCCGAACGCGACGGTGTGCACCGCACCGAGTTGGTGTTGCGCTGATGGGACCGACGAGACGGCGAGACCTCGCGGCCGCTGCGGTGCTGACCGCTGTCGTGGGCTATTTGCTCGTGCTCGCGTCGTACCGGTGGTTCCCGCCGATCACACTGTGGACGGGCGTGTCGCTGCTGGGGGTCGCGATCGCCGAAGCGGGTTGGGCGTTCCACGTCCGCGCCAAGATCAACGACGGTGAGATCGGCGTGGGATCCGGCCGGCTGAACCCCCTCGCGGTGGCGAGGTCCGTGGTGATCGCCAAGGCCTCGGCGTGGGTCGGCGCGCTGGTGTTCGGTTGGTGGGCGGCCGTCCTGGCCTACCTGTTGCCGCGCCGTTCCACTCTGCGCGTCGCCGCCGAGGACACCGCGGGCGCCGCGGTGGCCGCCGGGTGCGCACTGGCTCTGGTGGTTGCCGCGCTGTGGTTGCAGCATTGCTGCAAATCTCCGGGCGAGCCGCCGGAGAACCCCAATGGGGCAACGGATTAACGAAGTTCGGCCGACGCGGTAACGAATCGCCGACGAGGCGACACGCGGAGTGACCTGTGACAGGTACAGTCGCCCCCATGACCGATCCGACCCGCAGCGCACGCTATCGGCGTGCCGCCCGCAGGCCGGGTTGGATGCTGTTGACCGCGTTGCTGGTGCTGGCGATCGCGGCCAGCTCCGCCCTGGTGTTCACCGATCGGGTGGAGCTGCTCAAGCTGGCGGTCATCTTGGCGTTGTGGGCCGCGGTGGTCGCGGCGTTCGTCTCGGTCATCTACCGACGGCAGAGCGATGTCGACCAGGCCAAGGTGCGCGACCTCAAGCTCGTCTACGACCTGCAACTGGACCGGGAGATCTCGGCGCGGCGCGAATACGAGCTGTCGTTGGAGACGCAACTGCGCCGCGAACTGGAAGCCGAGGTGCGCGCACAGGCCGCCGACGAGATGGCGAGCCTAAGGGCCGAACTGTCCGCGCTGCGCGCCAACCTGGAGATCCTCTTCGACGCGGACCTGTCGCACCGGCCCGCGATCGAACCCGAGCGCACGACGGTGCGCGCTTACAGCGACTGGGCGAGGGATTCGGAGACCACGGGCCGCGTCAGCAGCAGCCGCATCGACGAGTACCGGCCCGACATCGAGCAGCGGACCGAGGAAAGCGCGATCATCGACGTGCCCGCCGAACCCCAACCGCCCGAGGTCGATTGGCAGCCGACTCCCGAGCGCGGCGGGGCGCACCGCAGAGCCTCCGACGCCGACTGGGGGCACCAACCGGCACAGGAGCCTGCCGCGTGGTCGCCGCCGCCTGCCCAGCCCGTTCCGCCACCACCGCCGCCGGTCGAACCCGTGGCGCCACCACCGCCGGTCGAACCCGTGGCGCCACCACCGCCGCGGGCCGAGCCCGTCCCGCCGCCGCCACCC
>NZ_LQIH01000055.1:0-1611 GCF_001499835.1 Mycolicibacterium novocastrense | reverse complement strand
GACATTTAGCCTCTGTGTGAGTTCACGGGCAGGTCCGAGGGTCCGACTGGGACACGTGGTGATCCCTGAGATTTGAACGGCCTCCCGTGGACTTTGGTGTCTGGTCGTGCGGTGTCCTTGTTCGGGAACTTGGAGCCAGCCCGTGGGTGTGGACTCCTGCTTAGAGAATGTCTGGGCCGTGGCCGCGGCGCCCCGTCACCTGGTCATCTGAAAGCGCTAGTGGCAGGAGGGTTTTGTGGTGGCATTGACGTTGGGGATCGACGTCGCGGTCCGGGCTGCGCACCAGGCGACGCTGGCTCGTGACGGCAAAACGGTGTGGCGGGGCCGGAAGTTCTTGACCCGCCCCGAGGACCTGGAGCGGGTGTGGGCCGATGTGGGTGCCCAGGATCCCGCTGAGCTGACGGTGGTGGTCGAGCCCACCAGAAACGCCTGGATCGTGATCGGCGAGTGGTTTCGCCGGCGCGGCGCAACGGTGGTGATGGTGCCGACCACGCAGTCGGCTGACTTACGTAGGTACTACTCCAAACATGCCAAAAACGATCGGATCGACTCGGAGCTTTTGGCCCGGCTGCCGTTGCTGCACCCGGAAGGATTGCGTCCCTACACCGGGCAAGGCCCAGCTGATCCGTTACGGCGGCTGACCAAGCAGCGTTCCACGATGGTCAAGCGCCGCACCGCGGTCTATGCCCGTCTCGATTCCCTCATCGAGCTGTTGGGACCGGCCTGGTATGCAGTGCTGGGCTCCAATTACGGCAACGCCGCGCTGCAATTTTTGGCCCGTTACGCCGATCCGCACGCGGTGATCCGGCTCGGCCAAGCCAGGCTGGCCAGGTTCTTGGCCACACGCTCGCGCGGCAACTGGCGCGACGGGCATGCCGTCGGTCTGATCGCGGCGGCCAAAGAAACCCTGCTCCTGTGGAATGTCGACGGCACCGATGGGATGGACTTCGCCGAACTGGCCGCCGACATCGCCCACGAAGCCGAACAAGCACTGTTTTTGACCCGTCAGATCAAAGAGATCGATGAGCGCATCGCCAACCTCTACGCCGACGCCGACCCGCATGGGATCGTTGCGTCCGCACCCGGGGTCGGTCCCACCATCAGCGCGGTCATTGCCGGGCGGATCGGTGACCCGCACCGTTTCACCTCGCTGGCTGCGATCCGCGCCTACACCGGACTAATCCCGAAGGTCAGCCAATCCGGGGTGGCTAAAACCGAGTCGTCGATCACCAAGGCAGGCGATCCGCTGCTACGCGAAATGCTTTACACCGCAGCTGATCAGGCACGCAAAGTCGATCCCCAGTTTGCCGCCAAGTACCACCGACTGATGGCCGGAAACCGCCACCACGACTCAGCGATCTGCCATCTGGCCACCATGCTGATCACCCGCATCGCCACCTGCATGCGCACCGGACAGCCCTACCAGCTGCGTGACGTCGACGGCACCGCGGTCACCGAATCCCAAGGCCGCGCCATCGTCAAACAGCGCTACCGACTCGATCCCCGCCAACGCGATCACGTCCGCCACAAACTCATGCGCGAGCGACGCAAGAAGGCGGGCCAGGAGTCACAGAAGTCGCCAAGCGCTCCAACATCCCAGCCCGCTAAACG
>NZ_LQIH01000054.1:0-1672 GCF_001499835.1 Mycolicibacterium novocastrense | reverse complement strand
CGCGAGCGACCGTAGTAAGAGAGCTATGTCGCGTGTTTTCGAGGATTTTGAAGAGGTTGAAGACGTCCTCCTGATGCGGTTAACGGGTTCAGCCCAATGCATCGAGGAGGACGTCATGGCTAAGGGTAGTCGTCTGTCGCGTGGTGACAAGCGTCGCAATGCGAAGTTGGCCCGGTTGCGGGAGTTGGTGCCGGTCAACTACGCGATTTTGGGTATCGATTTGGCCGATGAAAAACAGGTGGTGGTTCTCACCGATCACGATTCTCAGGTGTTGGCGCGCAAGCGGGTGTCAGCCAAGGCCTGGGATATGGCGCCGTTGTTGGACTGGGCCCGGCGGTTCGCGAGCAGGCAGGGTTTCGCCGGTGTGACGGTGGGGTGTGAGCCGACCGGGCATCGCTGGCGGGTATTGGATCAGCTTGCTGCTCAACGCGGTATCACGCTGGTGTGTGTGAATCCGATGTTGGTGGGCAAAGCCCGCGAAACCGAGGACTACACCCGTGACAAGAGCGATGACAAGGACGCGGTGTTGATCGCGCGGCTGGTGGCCCAGCTCAACTGTTACATCCCTGAACGTGCAGACCAGGTCTGGGCGCGGCTGCGTCAGCTCGGCGCTCGCCGTCAACGGCTGATCGCCGAGTCCACCGCCTGTATTCAGCAGCTGCGTGATCTGCTCGAGTGCGCCTGGCCAGGGGTGCTTGAGGCAGCGGCCAAACCGTTTGAGTCCACCAATTGGTGTGCAGCCCTGGCGGTGGTGCTCGACCGCTGCGCAGGCCACCCCGAACGACTCGCACGGGGCGGGCTGGCCCGCTTTGAGGCCGCGGTGGTTCGTGAACTGTCCCGCTGGGGTGGCTGCCGTCGGCGCCGAGCCATCATCGAGGCGGTCTATGTGGCCTTGGTCGACCCGACCGGGGTCTGGACCCAACGACACGGAGCCCTCGAACGCGCCCGCTGGGTGCTCGCCGATTGGCGCGCAGCCAAGGCCCGGCTGGCCGAGGTGGAAACCTGCATGGCCGAGGTACTTGACGAACTCAACCTCACCGAACTGGTCACCACCATTCCCGGTCTCTCGGTAGTCGGAGCAGCGGCCATGCTGGCCGAAACCGGTGACCCCGCCCGCTTTGACAGCCCTCGCGCCCTGGTCAAACACGCCGGGCTGTGTCCGCGTGAGAACGCCAGCGGGACGTTTCGTGGCCGCTGCCAGATCTCGCGGCGGGGCCGGCCACGACTGCGCCTGGCCGCTTGGCGCGCGGTCTGGGGAGCGTTGCCGCACAACCCGGTGATGGCCGCTCGATACCGCTATCTGACCACCCGCCAACACAATCGGCTCACCGACGGACAGGCCCGCGCAGCGATCGCTGCGGCACTATTGCGCTGGCTGCACGTCATCACCACCAAGGGCGTGCCCTTTGATATCCGGCTGGCCGGTGCCGAGGTGATGCCCATAGCCGCCTAACGAACACCGGCTCCAAGACCACGGTTGGGGCCAAGCTCCACGCGCCCCTGAGACACCATCGCTGATCTCGCCAGACACCATGAGCAGGCCCCGCCCGTCCTGAAGAACTCGGTTGCACGCAGTAGGGACATCGAACCCGTTTGACGCACTACGTTGAGACCAGGACCAGGGCAGGCCACCCCAACCACCATTGACAAACACCACTTACGAAGGTGTCTG
>NZ_LQIH01000053.1:0-2467 GCF_001499835.1 Mycolicibacterium novocastrense | reverse complement strand
CCCGCCAGCCACATACAACTCCCCCACCACACCCACCGGCACCGAACGCAACCAACCGTCCAGCACAAACACCGCCGTCGTCGGAACGGGCGCCCCGATCGGCGCTGCACCTGATCCCGGCGCCAGTGGGCGGCTCATCGACGCGTACACCGTGGTCTCGGTGGGGCCGTAGGCGTTGACCATCACCCGGCCCGGCGCCCACCGATCCACCACCTCCGCCGGACACGCCTCACCACCGACCAGTAACGCCACCGACTCCAGTCCTTCGGCGGGAAGCGCGCTCAGCGCGGGCGGAGTCTGAGTCAACACGGTGACGTGCTCGTTGAGCAGCAACGCCCGGAATTCTTCGGGTGAGTCGACGATCGTCTCGGGCACGATCACCAACCGCCCGCCATTGAGCAGCGTGGCCCAGATCTCCCATATCGAAAAGTCGAAAGCATATGAGTGGCACTGGGTCCAGACCTGCTTGTCGGGAAGACGCGGGGGCATCGAGTTCACCAGATGTGCAAGGTTCCGGTGGCTGATGGCGACCCCCTTGGGGGTCCCCGTGGTGCCCGAGGTGTAGATCACGTAGGCAAGGTCATCAGCCGTGGGCGTCGGTGAGAACTCGCTCGGATAGGTTTCTGTCCGAGCATCCTCGAGCTCGATGACCGTGACGTCGTACCCGTCCAGGCGGTCGGCCAGTCCGCGGATGGTTACCACGCTGATCGGCGCGGCATCGACGAGCATGAATCCGATCCGTTCGGCGGGCAGGTTCGGGTCGATCGCCAGATAGGCGGCTCCCGTCTTGAGCACCGCCAGCATCGCCACAACCGCTTCAGCCGATCGTTCCAATAGCAGCGCGACGCACTGCCCCGGTCCCACACCGCTGTCGGCCAACAAGTGCGCCAGGCGATTCGACGCTTGATCCAGCTCCAAGTAGGTCCACAACCGGCCACCGCAGCTGACTGCGGCAGTCCCCGGCGCCTCGGTCACCCGGGCGGACCACAACACCGGAATCGAGACCGCCGGAGGGTCGATTCGGTTCAACCGTGCGCGATTACCCGCTTCGTCCAGCCACGCATGCTCATCTTCGGCGAGCACGTCCACCGACCGGACCCGCCGCATCGGATCAGCGGTCATGACCGCCAGCACCCGCGTCAGCCGCTCGATCAACGCCGCGATGGTGCTCGCGTCGAACACGTCGGTGTCGAACTCGACCCGGAGGCCGAGTTCGCGACCCGGCTGAGCTTGCAGGGTCATTGGGTAGTGGTTCGATTCGCGTGCGGTGGTTTCGGTGATGGCCAACCCGTGGTTGACCGACAGCGCCGCGGTCTCGATCGGGTAGTTCTCGTACACGAACAGGGTGTCGAAAAGCCTTTCCTGACCGGTGATCCGGTGGATGTCGGTCAGCGCCAGATGCTGGTGTTCGAGTGTGCCGAGGTGAGCGCTGTGGAGTTGTGCGATCAGATCGCCGATGGTGGTGACGGCGGTGACATTCGCCCGCACCGGAACGGTGTTGATGAAAAGGCCCACCATCGACTCCGCTCCTGGCACCTCGGCGGGCCTCGTCGATACGGTGGTGCCGAAGGCGATATCGCGGCGGTCGGTGAGCCACATCAGTAGTTGGGCCCATGCGGCTTGCAGCACGATGTTGGTGGTGGTGTGGTGGGATCGTGCCAATTCGCTGATGTCGCGGGTGATTTCGGCCGGTATCTGGAAGGTTTCCACGGCGCGGGGGCCGAGTGAGGAGCGGTCGGGCGGGCCCACCAATGTGGGGGTGTCGAAACCCGCCAGGTAATCCTGCCAGGCTGTGCGGGCCGCATCGCGATCCCGGCTGATCAGCCACGCGACGAAGCTGCGGTACGGCGCGGGCGCCGGCAACCTCTGTCCCTGATAGCTGGCGAAGATCTCTCCGACGAGGATCGGCAGCGACCAGCCGTCCATCACGATGTGGTGATTGGTCATCACCAGCCGATGCCGGTGTTCAGCGATACGGATCAACGCCACCCGGAAGACGGGCCCGTCAGCCAGGTCGCTGACCGCGGCGCGTTCCTCGGCGCAGATTCGCTGGATCTGGTCGTCGACATCGAGTCCCTCGGCAAGGGTGCCGATGTACCGCCACCCCGCGGCGGGATCGGCCGGGATGATCTGCACCGGCTCGTCGAACTCATCGGAGAAACGGGCCACCAGATGAGGGTGGCGTTTGACCACCGTGTCCACCGCTTCGTGCAATTTGTGAGGTTCAAGGGGGCCGGCCACGGTGGTATCCAGTTGCACGGCATACACATCGGTCGTCTGCGTACGGGCGTGAAAGAGCAGCCCCTGCTGCAGGGGGGTCAGTGGCAGGACGTCAGCGATCTGCATATCGGCTCTGCAAGCGGTCGATCTGCTGTTGGTTGAGGCTGACGGCGATGTCGGAGGGGGTGAGGCCGCCGCCGCCTGCGTGGACGTGGGTGCAGATGCCGGTGAGGGCTTGGAACCAGAG
>NZ_LQIH01000052.1:0-2613 GCF_001499835.1 Mycolicibacterium novocastrense | reverse complement strand
CTACGATGCCCAACGGAGCGACCAGCCCCTGGTCGCAATCCAATAGATCGAGCCTCCGGCAGAACCAGGGCGGTTCAGTTCGACGCCAGAACTGTGCCTCCGCCGCGCGACGCAATGCTCCTGAATCGCGGCTAAGCGCGCGCGCAACCGCCACTGCCGCATCCCTTCTCAACGCCTCCAGCTCGCCGCTGCGACACCGCGCCCCACACCGCCCAGCTCGCCACGCCCGGCCACATGCTCACCGAATCTCAACGGGTACTGACGAATCTCACCACAATGTGGGCTGATCACCCAGCAGCGCCGCCTGCACCGCAGCGTCATCCCAACCGTGGCGCACCGCTTCGCGCAACGCCACCGACCGTGCGCGCCGCAGGCCCCGACTGTCGAAGCATCGCACCGTATATCGGCCGCCGCCACGGCGCATCCGCACCATGCGATCCATGTTGTCGCCCTGCGCGCCCGAAACGACGTGCTGGTGGGGATCTGTCGCCGCTGCGACCTTGATGCACACCGGGTTGTCGCACTCGTGTACTCCGAGCACCCCAGCGGCCACCACACCGGACACGATCGCCAACGCGTAGCGGTGCGGGCGAACGCACAACCCCGCCCCTTCTCGGGTGAGGTAGAAACGGCCGTAGCCATCGGCACCGTCGCGCCGGCCCAGATGTTGCAGTCCGAAGCCGTTGGCCCGCAGACGACATGGCTGTGAAAACGGGCGATCTCCGCGGCGTGCACACGCCGTTCAGCGATCAGCCGCTCGGCGCTTCTCATCGCCGTTGAACCTAACCGTCAGAACTGACATTCAGAGCGCCCAGCGCGGCCAGCTTCCACCGGCGTTGTGAATCGCACTCCCGAGCCCCCTGTGTGGTCCTGCACCCGCCGCCACACCGAGCACACTAGTAAAGCTGGCCAGACGCCTTGCAGGCGCGCCCGTCGAGCGCTTCTCACCGGCACGATGCTCAACCGGCTTGTACGTCCGCGTCCCGACCTGCGTAGAGGCGGGCTGGCATGACACAGCACGCACGGGCCGACCAACGCCGCCCGGCGCCACTGATCCCGCACACCGACGACCACGCTCAACGCCGGCCGCACATCACGCCGACGCCGCATCGGCCGGCGGCTCACTGATGTAAGGGTCAACAACTCCCATCGGCCCACCGGCCACGCCACCCGCACCTAGTGCATGCGAATCATCACTGGCCGTGGGCTTCTCAGGCTTCGGTCCGTGCCGCAGCATGGTGCGAACTATTCCGATTCCCAGATCGGTGCGCGTGGCGATCGTCGTCAGCGTCTCGCCACGGCCCTGCATACGCACGACCGCCGCGCCGCCCCTGGCGCGCTGGGCATCTACCCTCTTGGCGACTTCCATGTCGAGCTGCTGGCGCAGCTGGGCCAAGCGTTCCTTCTTCCAGGTTTCGATTTCGGCGATCTTGCCGACCGCGACGAGGATCTCCGCGGCATCGTCGATGTTCGCCTTCTCCTTCGCGGCGCGGGCCTCGTTGGCCCGGCGGGACGCTTCATGGGCGCGCTTGCGGGCCTCGAGCTTCGATATCCGTGGTGTTGTCATGGTCGGAACCTTAGGAGCCTGCTGGCCGACCGGGCCACCACCACAGCCACATTCGTCGTTCACCAATTTTCCCCGTCGCTCCTGCCGCATCACCGTCCCTACCCGGCACCACACCGCTGCCCACTCCCCTACCACCCCCGCTCAGCTCGCCCAGCTCCCTGCCCCACGACCCCTTTCGTAGCCCGACGACAGACCACACACCTCTTGCACTCAGGAGTATTGGCCGTCTAAGACTTTTCTAAGAACCTCTGGTTTGGTGGTGGCTTCGCCAATCGCTGAGTTCGTAGCGTGCGGCGCATGCGGACGCCTGCGTGCGCGTCATGGTGATGACGCTGCACAAGCTGACCGCCGGGGACGGATACCTGTACCTGGTGCGGCAGGTCGCTGCCGCCGACAGCACCGAGCGCGGCCGATCCACGCTGGCCGACTACTACTCGGCCAAAGGTGAATCGCCCGGTCGGTGGATGGGTCGGGGCTTGGCCGCTCTCTCTGATACCGGCCGCTGCGATGCGAGCCCGCAAGCCCGCGAGGAGATTTGGACCGTCGATGAGGGATCGGGCGTCAGTGAGGCGCAGATGCGCGCCCTTTACGGATTGGGTCTGCACCCCAACGCCGAGCGCATCGAGACCTATGTCATCGGCCGCAGCATGGGCTCGGGACGGGTGGCCAGCCGACTCGGTCGTGGGTCCCTGGTACGCGACGGCGAACCGGAGTATGCGCGGCGTTTGGCGGTGGCCTTCCGCGACCACAACGCCGAGAACGGCGCACACTGGCACGCCACCATCGCCCCGGAGATCCGCGCACAGATCCGCACCCGCGTGGCTGTGGGGTTGTTCGCCGAGGAGTACGGCCGGCCACCCGCCGATGACCGCGAATTGTCCGGATTCATCGCCCGCAACACCCGCGCCCGCACGACCGCCGTGGCCGGATACGACCTGGCGTTCTCGCCGGTGAAATCAGTGTCGGCGCTGTGGGCCATCGCCCCGCTATCGGTGGCCGAGCAGATTGAAGCGGCCCATGATGCGGCCGTCGCCGACGTGCTCGAG
>NZ_LQIH01000051.1:0-3007 GCF_001499835.1 Mycolicibacterium novocastrense | reverse complement strand
CTACGATGCCCAACGGAGCGACCAGCCCCTGGTCGCAATCCAATAGATCGAGCCTCCGGCAGAACCAGGGCGGTTCACACCGATCCACCACCTGCGCCGGACACGCCTCACCCACCACCACCAACGACACCGACTCCAAACCCTCCACACCCAAAACCCCCACCGCAGAAGGAGTCTGAGTCAACACCTCCACGCGCTCGTCGACCAACAACGCGTGAAAATCCTCGGCCGAACCCACCACATCCTCACCAACAACCACCACCCGCCCACCACGCAGCAACGCACCGAAGATCTCCCACACCGACACATCAAAAGCCAACGAATGACACAGCGCCCACACGCCCGGATCGGGCAATCCCGCATCCAACGATCCCAACAGCCCGGTCACACCGGCATGCGTAATCCCCGCCGCCTTAGGCACACCCGTCGTACCCGAGGTATAGATCAAATACGCCACATCATCGTGGTGCGGCACCGGCAACGCAGACCCGTCACCGGCGACCGACAAATCATCGACATCGATGACCCTCACGCCGTGACCGGCCAGTCGGGACCGCAAAGTCGCCGTAGTGATGACCACCACCGGCGCGGCATCCTCCAACACGAAATCGATACGCGCGTCAGGCACCACCGGATCCACCGGCACACAAGCCGCCCCCGTCTTGAGCACCCCCAGTACCGCCACAATCGCATCCGCCGACCGCGGCACCAACAGCCCCACACACCGGCCCGGGCCGACTCCCTGACCGATCAGCAAGTGCGCCACTCTATTCGAAGCTTCATCAAGGTCCCGATATGACATTTCGACGCCTGTGGCACTGACCGCGACTGCGTCTGGAGCGCGGAACGCGTGTTCGGCGAACAGCTCTGGAATCGACCGGTCAGATGCCGGACGTGTCAGCACAGCGCGATTACTGAGTTCGTGAATTCGGGTGCGGTCAGAAGCATCCAACAGATCCACGGCTGACAGCCGCCGGGCCGGGTCGGCGGTCATCGTCACCAGGATTCGCTCGAGCCGCCCGATCAGCGTTTCGATGCTGGCTGTGTCGAACACGTCGGTACGGAACTCCACCAGTCCGCAGATTCCCGCCGGCTCACCGGTACTGGTGAAGTTCTCGGCCAGTGAGAACGTCAAATCCATGCGGGCTGTTCCGGTGTGGACGGGAATCGTGGTGACCTTCAGGTCGCCCATGTGCGGCACCACAGGTTCGTTCCTCTGCCAGGCCAGCGCGACCTGTATCAGGGGGTGGTGGGCGAGGTTTCGGGTCGGATTGAGTCGCTCCACCAACACCTCGAAGGGCACATCCTGATGCTCGTAAGCAGCCAAGCAGCGCCGGCGCACCTGAGCCAACAACTCCCCCACCGTCAGATCCGCACCCACATCCACCCGCAACACCAACGTATTGACGAAAAACCCCACCAGATCATCCAGCGCCGGATCACCCCGACCAGCCACCGGAAAACCCACCGCCACATCACGACCCGCACCGACCTTCGCCAACAACACCGCCAACGCAGCCTGCACCACCATGAAACTGGTCGCATTGAACTCCCGCGCCAGCGTCGCGATCTGTTGCTGCAACGGTGCCGGCCAATCCACAAGGACGCTGGCACCGTCGTGGTCGGCCACCGCGGGATAGGGCCGATCGGTCGGCAATGGCATTCGTTCCGCCAACCCGCCCAGCTGCTGTTCCCAGTACGCCAACTGTTCAGCGATGGGACTGTCGGGGTCGGTCACTTCGCCCAGCTGGGCGCGTTGCCACAGTGTGTAGTCGGCGTACTGCACCGCCAACGGCGCCCAGTCCGGCACGAGTCCCGCGCATCGCCGGGCATAAGCCACACCCAGGTCTTTCATCAAGCGAGGCATCGACCACCTGTCGGCGGCAATATGGTGCACCACGGCCGCCAGTACGTGCTCGTCGTCGGCGAGGCGGAAAAGCCCTACATGTAGGGGCATCTCGGCGGCCAAGTCGAACGTTCGGCGGGCCACCGCACCGATGGCATCATTCAATCGGCTTTCCGACCACCCGCTGGCATCGATGGCGTTCCAACCGAAGTCGGCATGCTCGGACGGCACAACCACCTGCTGCGGGATTCCGTCGGGAGCGGCCACCAGAGTACGCAGGCTCTCGTGGCGGGCCACCACATCGGCCAGCGCGGCCCGCAACGCTTGCGCGTCCAGGGGTCCGCTCAGCCGTAACGCGGCGACGACGTTGTAAACCGGTGACGGACCGTGCAACTGATCCAGGAACCACAACCGCTGCTGAGCAAATGACAGTGGCACCGCCGCCGGCCGCTCCGACGGAACCAACCTCGGCCGGCCACCCGGAGCCGCCCCGGTGCGCCCGGCCAACCGGGCGACCGTGGGCGCCTCGAAAAGCTCTCGCACCGAAATGTGGGTATCCAATGCGCTGTTGACAGCGGCGGTCGCTCGCATCGCCAACAGCGAATCCCCGCCGAGGTCGAAGAACGAGTCGTCGACCCCCACGCGGTCGGCACCCAGGACTTGGGCGAAGATGCCCGCGATGATCTCCTCCACGGCGCTGCTCGGCGTCCGGTATTGACCCGCCTGGTATTCGGGTGTCGGCAGGGCGCGGGTGTCGAGTTTGCCGCTGACCGTCAGTGGCAGCGCCTCGATCAACACCACCGCCGAGGGCACCATGTAGGACGGCAGACGATCGCCCAACTGCGCACGCACCGCAGACGGCTCGGCTGTTCCGGTGATGTAGCCAACCAGACGCTTATCACCGCGACGGTCCTCACGCACAACCACCGCCGCCTGAACCACCCCATCCAATTGCGCCAACACAGACCGAATCTCACCCAGCTCGACCCGATACCCACGAACCTTGACCTGCTCATCAGCACGCCCCACAAACTGCAACTGCCCATCAGCACGCCACAAAACCAGATCCCCGGTCCGATACATCCGCGACCCCGCCGGCCCAAACGGACACGCCACAAACCGCCCAGCCGTCAACCCCGCACGACCCAGATAACCCACCCC
>NZ_LQIH01000050.1:0-3379 GCF_001499835.1 Mycolicibacterium novocastrense | reverse complement strand
GCGGTGGGGCGTGCTCGGGGGTGGGCAGGTCTTCGACGTCGATGCCAAGGCGCGCTTGCAGTCGGTGGGTGAACGCATCGATGGTGTAGGTGATCAAGCGTGCGTAGTCACCTGGAGGGATTGGGTGGTCGGCGTCGGCGGCGTCGGCGAGGTGTTCGGCGGCGACGTGGAGCAGGTCGCGCGGGGTCCAGGCGGCCGGGTCTGCCGCGCTGATGGCGGCGACCAGCCCCGGCCAGGCCGGGTCGGAGGTGATGGTTTCGGTCAGCGCGGCCCCAAACGCGGCGTCGACATCGGTGATCCAGGTCGGCCGCAGCCGCGAATGTGTGGTGGCCAGTGTGGCGGTCGGGGACAGGGCGCCGGCGATGCGCCACCAGAGCGCGGCGGCGGGCAGCTCGTCGGGCAGCGGGCCTTGGCGGGCAGCGGTGCTGATGATCTGCCGCAGGTCAGGGGTGGTGCGGGTGGCCTGGGCGAGTTGGGTGGCCAGCTGTGGCCAGTAGGCATCGGCGCGCAGGCGCGGGTCGATGGCGTCGATGAGGTCGTTCCAGCGGGTGGTGTCGGCACTGCGCCGGCCGATGTCTGCGGCGGCGTAGCGCTGCAGGGTGGCCTGTACGGCGCGGGTCCGCACGGGGTACTGGCGCGCGCCGGTGAGACGGGTGTCGGCGTCCTCCACGCCGGTGGCGGAACGGAACACCGCGATTTCGGCGGTCAGTGCCGGATTCACGGTGATCAGCGGCCGTGCCCAGGCGGGGGCGGTCGCGTTGGTCCATGCCCGCGCGCGCTCGCGGATCTGGTCGGCCAGGCCTTGGACCAGTTGCTCGCGGCGGGTGAGGTAGGCACCCCAGTGCGGATCGTCGGCCAGCGCCGGCGGGATGCCGGGAAGCCAGCGCAGCACCCCGATGCCGGCGGAGTGGGTGCCGGCGGGATCGATGCGGTGATCGAGGACCGCGGCGGGGTCCGCGGCGTCATCGACACTGCCCTTGGCCAACGCTTCGGTGAGCAGCTCGCGGGGATCAGCGCCGCCGAGCGCCCGGACAGACAGGTTGCGCCGCAGCACCGGCCAGGCCTCGCGCTGGCTCAGCCGGGGGATTACGTCATCAGCGATGGCGTCCAACCGATCCCGCGCACCTGCTCCCAGCTGGTTTTCGGCTGCCACGCCCAAGGCGTCGTAGAACATGTCGGCCGCAGCCTGTAGCCGCGTGGCCGGATCCTCGGCGCGGCGGGCTTCGGTGGTCGCCGACACCTGGGCGCCGTCGCGGGCCAGGGCGCGGGTCAGGACATCGACGGCGGTGTCGGGGTGGGTGGCCTTGGGGGAGAGCAGTCGGTGGGGATCGCCTTCGGCGGTGGACAGGTACAGGTGGTTTTCGTCGGTGGCGCGCGTCATCGCGACGTAGAGGTGTTGGCGGGTCAGCATGTCGGAGCCGACGATGTGGCAGGTGCCCTTGGTGTCGCGCCGTCCTGCGGTCAGGCCTTGGGCGGAGTCGATGGTGGCCGCGTAGCCCAGCGTGACATGTTCGGCGATGTAGTCGGCGGGCAGCGTGACGATGCGTCCGCTGCGCAGGTGGCGGGCTTTCACGCTGCCATCGGTGAGGACCTCGGTGATGGTGTAGCGGTAGCCGTTGCGCACGAAATCGTTGCGCCCGATGGTGATTCGGCGGTTGTTTTTGCGGGTGCGGATGGTGTCTCCGACGCTGGCGTGCAGCTGATCTGCCAGCACCACCGTGGCCGCGGCGGCCGCGTCGGGATCGGCGGCCAGCCGGTCAGCGCGGGCGCGGGCGTTGAGCTCGTTGATGACATCGTTGGTCGGTGCGAGCAGGATGGAATCGCCGCCAGCGGCGAGGTCGGCCCGCCATGCCTGATACGCCATGTCGGCGGCGGTCTCGTCGGTGCCGACGTGGATGCGGTGGTGGTCGATGTAGAAGCCGATGCCGGCCGGGTCGGCGTCGTGCAGCGCGAGGCCGGCGGCGGCTTCGGCCGGTGACTTGAAGCGCACGACTTCGCTCAGGGTGAGCGCGTCGGTGGCTTCGGCGATGTCGCGCAGAACACCGCCGGCTGAGATGGACGACAACTGGCCGTCGTCGCCGACCAGGCGCACGCTCGCGCCCTTGCGCAGCGCGTCGGTAATCATCGCGTCCAGGCCGGCCGTGGCGGCCTTGCCGGCCTCGTCAACGATGATGAGCGTGTCGGGACCGACCCGCTTAAACCAGTCGGGCGCGTCGGAGGCCGCGGCCTTGTCCGGGTCGGCTGACCAGACGTACTTGTCGAGGGTGTCGGTGGTGGCGCCCAGGTCGGCCCCGAGCACGATCGCCGCGTCGGCTGTCGGGGCCAAACCGATGACGTATCCGCCCGAGTTGCGCCACGCATGCGCCAGCGCCGCCATGGCCGTGGTCTTGCCGGTTCCAGCGGGTGCGAGCGCGAGCGCGACACGGCGCCCGGTGCTCGCCATCTCTGAGACCAAAGCGGCCTGGCCGGGGTTGAGTGTGCGTCCGCGCGCCGCCGAATCTGCCAGCGCCAGTTCGACATCGGCGGCTGTGGCGGCGCGGCCGTCGCAGCGATGCACCGCGGCCAGAATGCGCCGCTCGGCGGCCAGGGTGTCGCGGCTGGTGTAAAACGCTACGCCGTGGCGGGAGTAGACGCTGGCACCGTCGCGGCGACGCAACGCGACAGGCTCGCCCAGTTCGGTGTCGGCGATGCGGGCGTGCGGCACCGAGAACGCGTCTGACAGAGCGGTATCGGTGAGTCGTTCGATTAATGCGACATCGTGCGCCACGCCGTGGGTTCGAGCGATTCGCAGCGCTTCGGCGCGCACGTGGTGACGCTGCCAAGTGGCCCGCGATTCCGACACAGTGGCAATCAGTTCGCCAGCACGCGACACGACCCATTCATGGTCGACGACGGGCGTGGTGCGGGTTCGGTCGGGACCGGCCAGGACATCGGCCAACATGCGGTGCAGCCCGTCTCGTCCGAGGACTTCTACGGCTTGGGTGCGCCAGACGTGGCGCTGCTCGGCCAGCGAGCGCGGCTCGTGTTTGGCCTCGCGCGATTCCAGCGTCGCCTGCTGGGCCAAAGCGATGATTTCGGTGTTGGTTGGTTCGCGGCCGTGATCGGCTTGAAACTGCTTGGCGAGCTCGGCTGTGCGCGCCTTGATTGCGGCCCGCCGGCTCGACCACCGCGTCATCAATTCTGGTGACATTCCGTCGATCTCGCGGACTGGTCGTTTCCCGCGTCCGCGGGACTGCTCGACGAACGGCACCGCGAGCCTGTCGATCATGTGGGCTTCGAGGCGGGTGTTGTACAACTCCGAGGCCGCGACCGTCACCTCGGACAGGAACTGTTTGCCCTCGATGCGCCCGCCGTTGGCGATCGCGCCGTACATCTTGGC
>NZ_LQIH01000049.1:0-4202 GCF_001499835.1 Mycolicibacterium novocastrense | reverse complement strand
GCGGGTGGTGGCACGCGGGGCGGAGGCATGCGGGATGGAGGCGGGGCAGGCCGCCCGATCGGCGGGTTCGGTGGGGGCGGCCGGTAGTTGGGATCGCGGCGGATCACCTGTGACGGCTCCCGGTGCGGCCGCCGCGGCGGCTCGAACCCGCGGGGCGGTTGCCGGTTGTCGGTCACCTGAAGAAATGTACGTCGCCGACCCGCATGTTCAGCGCAACCAACCCAGGTGGCCGGCGGCCAGCGCATAGCCGACGAAGGCCACGGCATCGATCAATGCGTGCGCGATGATCAGCGGCCACAGCCGGCCGGTCCGCAGGTAGACATAGCCGAACACCACGCCCATCGCCAGGTTCCCCAACCCCGCTCCGAAGCCCTGATAGAGGTGGTAGAGCCCGCGCAGGACGCTGGTGACGACGACGGCGGTCGCCGGGCTCACGCTTAGCTGGCGCAGCCTGGTGATCAGGTAGCCGACGACGATGACCTCCTCGGCCCAGCCGTTCGCCAGCGCCGTCAACAGCAGCACCGGTATCCGCCACCAGGTGTCGTACAACTCGGCCGGCTCGACGTCGGCGTTCATACCGAGGAGCCGGGCAACCTGATACAGCGCCAGACCGGGCAGCCCGATCAGCGCGGCGAGGCCGAGCCCGCCGAGCAGGTCGGCCCGCCAGCGGGGCGGCCCCAGGCCGATCGACTTGAGGGCGATTCCGCTGCGCCACAACAGGTATACGGCCAGCGCGCCCCATGCCGACAGTTGGAACACCCAGACGAGGTTGAGGCCGAGGTCGACGAGGTCGAAAGGGGAGCGGCGCGGATTGAGCGCGACGACCTGACCGGAGAGGCCGAGGAGCACCGACTCGATCAGGTTCAGCAGCGCACTGTAGGCCGACAGGCCGAACGTCACCGCCAGGACGACGACGATCTCGATGCGCAGGGCCCGGCGCGCGGGATCGGTGAGCTCGTCGGGGGCGCCGGTCACCGGAGCTAGGGTAGTGCCGTCACAACTTCCGTGCGCGCAGCCCGTTGAGGAACGGGCAGCCCATCAGCACCCGGATCGCCTGGCTCAACCCGGTGACGTCGTCGACCGGGCGGGTGAACGGCAGCCGCACATCGTGGTCACCTTCGTCGGTCTCCACCCGCAGTTGTACGCCGTAGCGGTCCAAGCCCAGGGGCCGGACCCGGCCACGGCGCAGCGACATCGGGAGCCGGCTGGCCAGCCTCTCGACGACGTCGCGGTGCGCGGACTCCATGTGCTGCAGCCAGCACGACTCCATCGCGCAGAACGGGTCCGGTCGGGCGTCCAGCAGCGTGCTCACGGTGACCGATTCGGCGCCCGTGGAATCGGCGACGACCACGGAGTCGATCTCCAGCCGCAGAAGTGTGTGTCCCTTGTCGCCGTCGGCGGTCGCCGAGTTCACCTGAAGTAGCGCAGGATTGGGGTCTTCGGAGGCGATCAGGTCGAGCAGGGCCGACACCTCACCGGCGGGCACGTCGTGCAGGCGGCCCTGGATCCACACCAGCGAACGCACCGGCTCGCGTAGGGGCAGCGGCGCGTAGTCCGTCATCTCCAGCACCGCCTGCACCCCGCCGGTGCCCGCGCTGACGGCCTTGGCCGCCACCGCGCTGTCGGCGGGAACGGTGATCGCGAACGAGCCGTCGCCGAGCAAGTGGTGGACGGGTGTCTCGGTGGGCGTCCCGTTGTCGCCGCCCTCCACCGCGAGCATCGCGCCGCCCGCCTTGGCGCATGCGCTGCGGATCCGCTCGGCCGTCGTCGGTGCCGTGACAGTTGTCGCCATCCCGCCTCCTCTGAGATAAGGTGAGCCTAACTTAACTAGGCCATGGCGGATCCCGCAAGGCTTTCGTGCAGCGGAACGGCATTACCGCAGTGACCCGATAGTGTTGATCCGTGCTGCGCATCGCCTATCTCGGCCCCGAGGGGACCTTCACCGAAGCGGCGCTGCTCAAAATGTCGAGCAGCGGCATGCTGCCCGGCGGGCCGGGCGCCCGAGAGGTGACACCGGTCGCGTGCGACAGCACCACAGGTGCGCTCGCCGCTGTGCGCGAAGCCACCGCCGACTACGCCTGCGTGCCGATCGAGAACTCGATCGAGGGCTCGGTGCTGCCCACCCTCGACGGCCTGGCCGGTGGCACACCGCTGCAGATCTTCGCCGAGCTCACGCTCGACGTCTCGTTCACGATCGCGGTCCGCGACGGCACGGCCCCCGAAGACGTGAAGACCGTCGCCGCGTTCCCCGTCGCCGCCGCGCAGGTGCGGAACTGGCTGGCCGAACATCTGCCGTCGGCGCAGGTGGTGCCCGCCAACTCCAACGCCGCCGCGGCCGCCGACGTCGCCGAGGGCCGCGCCGACGCGGGGGTGAGTACCGCGCTCGCCACCAAGCGCTACGGCCTGGAGTCGCTGGCGTCAGACATCGTCGACGAACCCAACGCGCGCACCCGGTTCGTGCTCGTCGGAGCGCCTGCTCCGCCGCCGGGGCGCACGGGCGCCGACCGTACGTCGGTGGTCCTGCGACTCGACAACGTTCCCGGCGCTCTGGTGTCGGCGCTGACCGAGTTGGCCGTCCGCGACATCGACTTGACCCGGATCGAATCACGGCCCACCCGAACGGGTTTGGGCACCTACATCTTCTTCCTCGACTGCGTCGGGCACATCGACGACGATGCGGTGGCCGAGGCACTCAAGGCGTTGCACCGTCGTTGTTCGGATATGCGATTCCTTGGATCCTGGCCGACCGGAGCGGCCGCAGGCGCGGCCCCTCCCGGACTTGATGAAGCCTCCCGCTGGCTGGCGCGACTCCGGGAGGGACAGCGGTGAGCGGGCGTCTGGTGCTGGTGCGCCACGGACAGTCGCTGGCGAACGTCCACCGTCGCCTCGACACCCGCCCGCCCGGCGCACAACTGACCGACCTCGGCCGCGATCAGGCGCGCTCCTTCGCCAGGGGTCTGCCTGCCGCGCCCGCGATCCTGGCGCATTCGGTGGCCCACCGGGCCCGCCAGACCGCCGAGGAGATCGCCGGTTCGGTGCGGTTGCCGCCCGTGGAACTCGACGGGGTCCACGAGGTCCAGGTGGGCGATCTGGAGGACCGCAACGACGACGAGGCGATCGCGACGTTCGAATCCATCTACCAGAAGTGGCACGACGGTGATCTCGACGTGGCGATGCCCAACGGCGAGACCGGCCACGATGTGCTGGAGCGCTATGTGCCCACCATCACCCAGCTGCGGATGCGCCACCTCGACGACGACACCTGGCACGGCGACATCGTCGTGGTCAGCCACGGCGCGGCGATCCGGTTGGTGTCCTCGGTGCTGGCCGGTGTCGAGAGCAGTTTCGCGCTCGACCACCATCTTGGTAACACGGAGGCCGTCGTGCTGGCACCGATCACCGACGGAAGGTGGAGTTGCCTGCAGTGGGGGTCGATGACGCCGCCGTTCTATCCGGAGCCCGACGTGCGCCCGGTCGAGGACGCCCTGCGCTCAGCCGACCCGATGGGCTGACACCACGACCGCGCAAGCGCAGTCGATCGCCTCACAGTCGATCACGAACGCGTGCGCGACTTCCGGGGTGACGCAATCGGGTTCGGTGCACTCCGGCCGATACGCGGCGTGGTGAATGACGGTGCCGTGGCAGTGCTCGAGGCCCGCCACGCATTCTCGGCACTCGGTCATGGCCCCTTGATAGCACCCACGGGCGACAAAGCGCAGTTGCCGCGCGGTGTGTTCGCCCGCTAACCCCACCCGAGTTCGTGGAGGCGCTCATCGTCGATGCCGAAATGATGTGCGACTTCGTGAATCACCGTGATCGCCACCTCGTCGACGACCTCCTGCTCGCTGTCGCAGTGCTCCAGCAGTGCCTCGCGGTAGATCGTGATGGTGTCGGGCAGCGAACCGGCGTACCACGAATCACGCTCGGTCAGGGCGACGCCGTGGTACAGGCCCAGCAGGTCGGGCTCTTCGTCGTTGCGGGCCTCGACCAGGACGACGACGTTGTCCAGCGCGTCGGCGAGCTTGGGCGGTATCAGATCGAGCGCCTCGGAGACCAGTTCGTCGAACCGTTGCGGGCTCATCCGTACGGCCACGCGGCTACGGTCCAGGCGGCGCCGGTGCGGGTGCCGGTGGCGGGGCCGGGGCCGGTGGGACCGCAGCAAGATTCCACGGTTGTCGATCATCGATCTGCTCGCCGTGTCG
>NZ_LQIH01000048.1:0-4361 GCF_001499835.1 Mycolicibacterium novocastrense | reverse complement strand
GGGGCGGGGGGGGGCGCCCCCCCCCCCCCCCCCCCCCCCCCCCCCCCCCCCCCCCCCCCCCCCCCCCCCCCCGCCCCCGTCGTCGATGCGTTGGCCGCCCCGGTTCCGGAGGCTCCGCCCGTCGATGCGCTGGCCGCCCCGGTGCCCGAGGCACCGCCCGTCGATGCGCTGGCCGCCCCCGTACCCGAGGCTCCGCCGGCTCCGGCCCCGGCGCCTGAAGCACCGCCTGCACCCGCGCAGTTCGACGCGTTGGCCGCCCCCGTACCCGAGGCACCGCCCGCGCCGTTCGATCCGTTGGCCCCACCTGTGCCCGAGGCGCCTCCGGTCGATGCGCAGGCCGTTGCCAACTGGGACGTCGCACCGGATATGCCGGTGCCGGGTCAGCAGCCGGAACTCTGGTCGCTGCCCGTCGACGCGGCGCTCCAGCCCGCCCCGCAGATGCCGCCGGCCCCGCCCGCGCCGGCCGCCGATCCGGTCGCGGCCGACGCCGGCGTTCCGCATCTCGCAAGCCCGGAGAACCTGCCGGCGGGGACCACCGTCGACCGTGCACAGGCCGGGGTCGACAGCCCGAACGTCTCCTACTTGAAGGAGATCTGGCACGCGATTCAGACGCAGGACATCACCGGCAAGGATGCGCTGCTGGCACTGACCCAGCGTCCGCTCACCACGCCGGACGCACCGGGCGGCCAGGCGCCGAATCTGCCTGCAGCACCGGCACCGGACGCACCGCTGCCGCCTGCCTGATCACCACGCGGGCAGCCGCTACGCGGAGTTCACCCATTCGTCGGAGCCGTCGGCGAAGAACTGGTGCTTCCACACCGGGAGTCGCTCCTTGACGACGTCGACCAGTCGCGCGCACGTCTGGAACGCGGCCGCGCGATGATCAGCCGCGACGGCGGCCACCAGCGCCGCATCACCGATCTCGAGGGCCCCGATGCGGTGGCTGACCGCGATGGCCCGGACCCCTTCCGCATCGGCGGCGATCTCAGCGGCCACCTCCGCAAGCGTCTGCGGCGCCGACGGATGCGCTGAATACTCCAGCCGCAGCACAGAACGCCCACCGTCGTGGTCGCGCACGACACCGGCGAAGCTCACCACCGCACCAGCCGAGGCGTTGGCGACCAGCGCTTCGTGCTCGGCGGGATCGATGGTCTGGTCGCTGAGGTCCGCGCGCAGCACCACGGCCGTCATCGCGAGTGGTCCTTTCCACCGATCTGATCCAGCGCATGTTCGAGAACGCGGTCGAGTACGCCCAGTCCGTCTTTGACGCCGCCGGGCGATCCGGGCAGGTTCACGATCAGCGTGCGGTCCTTGACCCCGCACACTCCGCGCGACAGCACCGACGTCGGCACCTTGTCCTCCCCAGCCCGACGGATCGCGTCGGCCAGGCCCGGAATCTGGTAGTCGACCAGCGCGGCGGTGGCCTCGGCGGTGCGGTCCGTCGGCGAGATACCCGTGCCGCCAGAGGTGATCACCACGTCGGCCCCGTCGTCGACCGCGGCGGAGATGGCATCGGCGACCGCATCTCCGTCCGGTACCACCACGGGCGCCGGGGTGGCGATGTCACGGCCGGTGAGCCAGTCCACGACGATCGGTCCGCTGCGGTCCTCGTAAACGCCTGCGGCGGCTCGTGTGGAGGCGATGACAACCCGGCCCGACCGCATCAGCGGGTCCACGTCCCGGTCTTGCCGCCCTCTTTGCGCAGCACCCTGATGTCGTCGATGCGGGCGGCGGGGTCGACGGCCTTGATCATGTCGTAGAGGGTCAATGCGGCCACGCTCACCGCGGTCAGTGCCTCCATCTCGACGCCGGTGCGGTCGGTGCTGCGCACGGCGGCGGTGATGTGCACGGTGTTCTCGTCGATCTCGAAGTCGACGTCGACCCCCGTCAGCGCCAACTGATGGCACAGCGGGATGAGGTCGCTGGTGCGCTTGGCGGCCAGGATGCCCGCAACGCGGGCGGTGGCCAGCGCGTCACCCTTGGGCAGGCCTCCCGACGCGATCATCGCGACGACGTCGGCCGTGGTGCGGAGGGTTCCGGCCGCGACGGCGGTGCGCTTGGTGACGTCCTTGGCCGTGACGTCGACCATGTGCGCCGCGCCGGTCTCGTCGACGTGTGAGAGGCGGGGCCGCTCGGACACCTACTTGTTGACGACCGTGACCGCGTGCACGTACGGCAGTTCGTCCGCGGGCAGCGGGAACGTGATCTCACCGAAGGGCGACAGCGCGCCGGTACGGTCGGTGGCCAGCTCGCTCACCGCGTGGTCGTCGTCTCCGTCGATCTCAGGCCAGCCCGGATCGACGTACCGCTTCTTCCCTTTGTTGTCTGCCACGCCCACATTGTGGCAAACGACTCGGCCGGTGGCGACACCGCCACACTCCTTTACGCTGGTCAGCAATGACCGAGAACGCACCAGGCCTCCCCCTCGGTGCCTGGTTGGCCGATCTCCCCGACGACCGGCTCATCCGGCTGCTGGAGTTGCGGCCCGACCTGACCCAACCGCCACCGGGGTCGATCGCTGCGCTGGCGGCCCGCGCACAGGCCCGCCAGTCGGTCAAGGCCGCCACCGACGACCTCGACTTCCTGCGGCTCGCCGTGCTCGACGCGCTGCTCGTGCTGCACGCCGACACGACCGCCGTTCCGGTCACCAAACTGCTGGAGCTCATCGGCGACCGAGCCCCCGAAGCGGCCGTCGCCGAGGCCCTCGACGATCTGCGCGACCGTGGGCTGGTGTGGGGTGAGGCGGCGGTCCGAGTGGCGGGCGAAGCCGTCGCGGGCTTGCCGTGGTACCCGGGGCAGGCCACGGTCGAAGACACGGCGGCGAACCCACAGGACATCGCCGCCCGGCTGGAGGCGCTCGACGAGGCGCAGTCCGAGCTGTTGCAGAAGTTGCTCGAGGGCTCGCCGGTGGGCCGCACCCGCGACGCCGCACCCGGCACACCGGCCGATCGCCCGGTGCAGCGGCTGCTGGCCGCTGGCCTGCTGCGCCAGGTCGACGCGGACACCGTAATCCTGCCGCGGCTCGTCGGCCAGGTGTTGCGCGGTGAACTGCCGGGCCCCGTGCAGCTGACCGAACCCGACCCGGTGGTGTCGACGACGACGGCGGCCGACGCCGACGCGGTCGCCGCCGGCGCCGCGCTGGACCTTCTCCGCGAAGTGGAGGTGGTACTCGAAACACTCGGTGCCACACCGGTTCCCGAGTTGCGCAGCGGCGGCCTCGGCGTGCGTGACGTCAAACGGCTGACCAAGGCCACCGGCATCGACGAACGCCGCCTGGGGCTGATCCTCGAAGTGACCGCGGGCGCAGGCCTCATCTCGGCGGGCATGCCCGAGCCCGAACCGGACGCCGGTGACGGTCCGTACTGGGCGCCGACGGTCTCCTCCGACCGGTTCGTCGAATCACCGACAGCGGTCAAATGGCATCTGCTGGCGACGACCTGGCTGGAACTTCCCGGACGGCCGAGCCTGATCGGCAAGCGTGGACCCGACGGCAAACCCTATGCCGCGCTGTCGGATTCGCTGTTCTCCACTGCCGCACCATTGGACAGGCGACTGCTCCTGGAGGTGCTGGCAAGCCTGCCGCCCGGCGCGGGCGCCGACGCAGGTGAGGCGTCGCGGGCGATGATCTGGCGCAGGCCGCGCTGGGCGGTGCGGTTGCAGCCGGGGCCGGTCGGAGACCTGCTGACCGAGGCGCATGCATTGGGGCTGGTGGGTCGGGGCGCCCTTGCCACCCCGGCTCGGGCGCTGGTCACCGACGCTTCACCCGACGACGTGGTCAAGGCGATGGACAAGGTGCTGCCCGCGCCGATCGACCATTTCCTGTTGCAGGCCGACCTCACGGTGGTCGTTCCCGGCCCGCTGCAGCGAGACCTGGCCGAACAATTGGCCGCGGTGGCGAGCGTGGAATCGGCGGGCGCGGCGATGGTGTATCGGGTCAGCGAGCCGTCGATCCGCCGGGCGCTCGACACCGGCCGTACCGCGGGCGAATTGCACGCCTTCTTCGGTCGCCACTCGAAAACACCTGTGCCGCAAGGCTTAACGTATCTCGTCGACGATGTGGCCCGCAGGCACGGTCAGTTGCGCGTCGGTATGGCGGCGTCGTTCGTGCGGTGCGAGGATGCGGCGCTGCTCGCGCAGGCGGTGGGTGCACCGGCGACGGAGTCGCTGGAGATGCGCCTGCTGGCGCCGACGGTCGCGGTGTCGCAGGCGCCGATCGCCGACGTGCTCGCGGCGCTGCGCCAGGCAGGCTTCGCGCCGGCGGCCGAGGACTCGACCGGTGCCATCGTCGACATCCGCGCCCGCGGGGCGCGGGTGCCCGCCCCGGCAGGGCGACGGCGCAGCTACCGACTCGCCCCGACGCC
>NZ_LQIH01000047.1:0-5013 GCF_001499835.1 Mycolicibacterium novocastrense | reverse complement strand
GCGCATGCTGCGCGCCGCGCGCTTCGTCTCGCAGCTGGAGTTCACCGTCGCGCCGCGGGCGGTGTTCGGCGCGGGGTTACTGTCCGCCCCGGGCGTTCCACCACGCCAGCAGTTCCTCGACCGCCTCCTCGCGCGACAGCGGGCCGCGGTCGAGGCGCAACTCCTTGAGGTACTGCCACGCCTGACCGACCTCGGGGCCCGCGGGGATGCCGAGGATGTCCATGATCTCGTTGCCGTTGAGGTCGGGGCGCACCCGCGCCAGGTCCTCCTTCTCGGCGAGTTCGGCGATCCGCTGTTCGAGGTCGTCGTAGTTGGCCTGCAGCCGCGCGGCGCGACGCTTGTTGCGGGTGGTGCAGTCCGCGCGCACCAACTTGTGCAGCCGCGACAGCAGTGGACCGGCGTCGGTCACGTACCGGCGCACCGCCGAGTCCGTCCACTTGCCGCCGCCGTAGCCGTGGAACCGCAGATGCAGGTACACCAGCTGCGAGACGTCGTCGACCATCTGCTTGGAGTACTTCAGCGCGCGCAGCCGTTTGCGCGCCATTTTCGCGCCGACCACCTCGTGGTGGTGAAAGCTGACTCCGCCGTCGGGTTCATGCTTGCGGGTCGCGGGCTTGCCGATGTCGTGCAGCAGCGCCGCCCAGCGCAACACCAGATCGGGTCCGGAGTCCTCGAGCGCGATCGCCTGCCGCAGCACGGTCAGCGAATGCCAGTAGACGTCCTTGTGCTGGTGGTGCTCGTCGATCGCCATGCGCATCGCGCCCACCTCGGGCAGCACCACATCGCCCAGCCCGGTCTGCACCATCAGATCCACACCGGCGACCGGGTCGGAGCCCAGCAGCAGCTTGTCCAGTTCGGCGGCCACCCGCTCGGCGGTGATGCGGCCCAGCTGCGGCGCCATGGCCACCAACGCCGACACCACCCGCGGCGCGACGGTGAACTCCAGCTGCGAGACGAAGCGCGCGGCGCGCAGCATGCGCAGCGGGTCATCGCCGAACGACACCTCGGGTGCGGCGGGGGTGTCGAGCACTTTCGCGCGCAGCGCCGCCAGCCCGTTGAGCGGGTCGTGGAATTCGGCGGGGCCGCCGGCGGTGATGCGCACGGCCATCGCGTTGGCGGTGAAGTCGCGTCGCACGAGGTCGTCGTCGAGGTTGTCACCGAACCGCACCTCCGGATTGCGGGACACCTGGTCGTAGGTGTCGGCGCGATACGTGGTGATCTCGAGACGCTTGTCGCCCTTCCCGACGCCGAGGGTGCCGAATTCAATGCCGGTGTCCCACAGTGAGTCGGCCCACGGCCGCAGCAACTTCTGCATCTGCTCGGGACGGGCGTCGGTGGTGAAGTCGAGGTCGGTCAGCGGGCGACCCAGCAGCGCGTCACGGACGCTGCCGCCGACGAGATACAACTCGTGTCCGGCGTCGGCGAAGAGCCGGCCGAGTTCGCGCAGCACCTCACCGTGGCGGTTGAGCTCCACTTGCGCGGTGGCAAGGAGTTCGGCGTCGGTGGAGGAGGCGGACACGTTCGGACAGCCTAGTCAGGCGACGATCAACCGGCCCCCGCGCCGCGGAGTCACACAAATGTGCAACGGCTCTATCACGACCGGTGAGTGCGGCGGGGGCCAATATGCGTGGCAGCTACTATCGCTTGGGTGTCGGACGGCGAACAGGCCAAACCACGACGGCGCCGGGGGCGACGTCGCGGCCGACGCGCGGCAGGTCCGCCCGAGGCCGCACCCGACCCGTCCGCGCAGCCCCGCCGCCCCGTTCCGCAGCCCCCTCCGAGCCACACCAACGCCGCGCCCAAGAACGGCGCCGCCGTCGACGGACACAAGGACGGCAAGGGCGGGCAGTCCAAGAAGTCGCGCCCGCGGCGCCCACCCGACCGGCTGCGCACTGTCCACGAAACCTCGGCCGGCGGGCTGGTCATCGACGGTATCGACGGCCCCAAGGAAACTCAGGTCGCCGCACTGATCGGGCGCATCGACCGGCGAGGCCGCATGCTGTGGTCGCTACCCAAGGGCCACATCGAAATGGGTGAGACCGCCGAGCAGACCGCGGTCCGCGAGGTCGCCGAGGAGACCGGTGTCCAGGGCAGCGTGCTCGCCGCGCTGGGCAGCATCGACTACTGGTTCGTCACCGAGGGCCGCCGCGTCCACAAGACCGTGCACCACTACTTGATGCGCTTCCTGGGCGGCGAACTCTCCGACGAGGACCTCGAAGTGACCGAGGTGGCGTGGGTGCCGCTCAAGGAACTGCCCAAGCGACTGGCCTACGCCGACGAACGCCGGCTCGCCGAGGTCGCCGGCGAGCTGATCGACAAGCTGCACGCCCACGGCCCGTCCGCGCTGCCGCCGCTGCCCCGGTCGTCGCCGCGGCGCCGCCCCCAGACGCACTCGCACACCCGCAACCGTCGTCCCGACGAACGCGCCCAAACGTCCCCGGGGGGCGAGCGGTGGGGGCACCACCCGCCCGAAGGGCAGGGGGACGAGTCCGGGAAGACGCAGCCCGGCCGCCGGACGAACGGTTGCGGACAGGGCTCGTGACCGCCGCAGCGCTGCCGCGCGCGCTGGCCGCGCTGATCGCGCTCGCGCTGAGCGTCCTGCCGCTCGTGCTACCGCGGTCCGCCGCCGCCCAGCCCGATTCGACACCGTTTCTTCAGGTCCGCGTCGACCGCGTCACTCCCGACGTGGTCACCACCACCAGCGAACCGGTAGTCACCGTTGCAGGTGCCGTCCTCAACGTCGGCGACCGGCCGGTGCGCGATGTGGTCGTGCGGCTGGAGGACGCCGCAGCGGTGCGGACGTCGACCGGCCTGCGCACCAACCTCACCGGCGACGTCGACCAGTTCGAGCCGATCGGCGATTTCGTCCCACTCGCGCCGGAACTTGCTCGGGGACAAGAGGTTCCGTTCACCCTGTCGTACCCCCTGAGGTCGGGCGACCGGCCGTCGCTCAGCATCGACGAACCGGGCGTGTACCCGGTGATGGTCAACGTCAACGGCACGCCCGACTACGGCGCGCCCGCCCGCCTCGACGACGCCCGCTTCCTGCTGCCGGTGCTCGGCGTCCCCCCCGACCCGGGCACCGAATCGGGTGACCCGGTCACCGCGATCGCCACCCCCGACACGTCCAAGCCGGTCCGGATGACGTTGCTGTGGCCGATCGCCGACCGGCCCCGGCTGGCCGCGGGCGCGCCGGGCGGCGCCACCCCGGTACGGCTCGTCGACGACGACCTGGCGACCTCCCTGGCGCCGGGCGGGCGTCTCGACACGCTGCTGTCGGCCGCCGAGTTCGCCACCAGTCCCCAGGTCGATCCCGACGGGCGGGTGCGTGCCGCGACATGTCTGGCGGTCGACCCGGATCTGCTCGTCACCGTCAACGCGATGACGGGCGGCTACGTCGTCAACGACGGACCCGATGCGGGACCCGGCACCCCCACCCGCCCCGGCACCGGGCAGGACGCTGCGGTGACCTGGCTGAACCGGCTCAAGAACCTGGCCAAGGGCATGTGCGTCGCCTCCACCGTCTACGCGCAGGCCGACCTCGACGCGCTGCGTCGTGTCCGCGATCCCGGGCTCAGCCGGATAGCGACCACGTCGGCGGGCGACATCGTGGACCAGATTCTGGGCGTGCCCTCGGTGCGCGGGGCCAGCCTGGTCGGCGACGGTCCGCTGACCGGGCCCGCGGTGCGGCTGCTGTCGGACCAGGGCGGCCAGACGGTGGCCGTGGCGGCCGCCGAATCGGGGTCGGACGACGGGACCGACGTCGCGGACTCCGGGGTCGCCGACACCGCGCCGGTGCGCTACACGCCGCAGGTCGTCGCGGCGCCCTTCGATCCGGCCGTCGGGGCGGCGCTGGCCGGCGCGGGCACCGATCCGGTGGCCCCGGGATACCTCGACCCGTCCCTCGACATCCCGCTGCAACACGATTCGGCGGTGGCGCGGCGCCAGGACGCCCTCGGGGCCATGCTGTGGCGCGCCCTGAATCCGAACATCGGCCCGCGCACCCAGATCCTGATGCCGCCGATGGCGTGGAGCCTCGGACCCGACGACGCCCGGGCACTGTTTCGGGCGGTCACCACCGCGATCAACGCCGGACTCGCCGAGCCGCGACCGCTGACCGCGGTGATCGGCGAAGGCAGCGCCATCGCACCCGACGACATGGCCCCGCTGCCCAGCAACGAGCTGGGTGACCCCGACGCCCGGTTCGACGACGCCGTCGTGTCGGGCATCGCGGCGGTCACCGGGCGGCTGTGGGGACTGACCGCGGCGCTGACCACCGACGAACGCACCGGGCTGACCGGATACGGCTACACCGCCCCGCTGCGCGAGGACATGCTGCGCGCGCTGAGCCAGTCGGTGCCGCCTGACACCCGCAACGGCCTTGCGCAACAACGGCTCACAACGGTCGGGCACACCGTCGACGACATCTTCGGGGCGGTCACGATCGTCAACCCGGGTGGGGCCTACACGCTGGCGACCGAACGCAGCCCGCTGCCGCTGGCGTTGCGCAACGACCTGCCGGTGCCGATCCGGGTCCGGCTCGACGTCGACGCGCCACCGGGAATGACGGTCACCGACATGGGCGAGATCGTGCTGCCGCCGGGCTACCTTCCGCTGCGGGTCCCCATCGAGGTGCACTTCACCCAGCGGGTCGCCGTCGACGTCGCGCTGCGCACCGTCGACGGCCTGCCGCTCGGGGAACCGGTGCGGTTGTCGGTGCACTCGAACGCCTACGGCAAGGTGCTGTTCTTCATCACGCTCTCGGCGGGCGCCGTCCTGGTGCTGCTGGCCGGCCGTCGGCTCTGGCACCGGTTCCGCGGCCAACCCGATCCCGCCGACCTCGACCGCCCCGACCCGCTCGAGGTGGCGCTGCACTACGACGACGACACCGACGCACCCCTGAGCCAAGCCGGGCGCCGGGGTTCGGGCACCCGCGGCGGTGCCGGGTGAGCGCCCCCGGGCCGCCGCCGGATCGTGTTGCAGCGGGATGTCGAGGGACGGGTCGAGGTATCC
>NZ_LQIH01000046.1:0-5385 GCF_001499835.1 Mycolicibacterium novocastrense | reverse complement strand
GCGGGTGTGTTGTTTGAGAACTCAATAGTGTGTTTGGTGGTTTTTGTTTGTTGTTGTTTTTTGCCATGCCCTGTTTTCCCGTTTGTGGGTGTGGTGTTTTTTGATGCCAGTTTTTGGTGTCTGTTTGGTCAGATTGTTCTGAACGTTTTTGTTTGGAGAGTTTGATTCTGGCTCAGGACGAACGCTGGCGGCGTGCTTAACACATGCAAGTCGAACGGAAAGGCCCTTTCGGGGGTACTCGAGTGGCGAACGGGTGAGTAACACGTGGGTGATCTGCCCTGCACTTTGGGATAAGCCTGGGAAACTGGGTCTAATACCGAATATTTCCTTTTGGTCGCATGGCTGGGAGGGGAAAGCTTTTGCGGTGTGGGATGGGCCCGCGGCCTATCAGCTTGTTGGTGAGGTTATGGCTTACCAAGGCGACGACGGGTAGCCGGCCTGAGAGGGTGACCGGCCACACTGGGACTGAGATACGGCCCAGACTCCTACGGGAGGCAGCAGTGGGGAATATTGCACAATGGGCGCAAGCCTGATGCAGCGACGCCGCGTGGGGGATGACGGCCTTCGGGTTGTAAACCTCTTTCAATAGGGACGAAGCGTAAGTGACGGTACCTATAGAAGAAGGACCGGCCAACTACGTGCCAGCAGCCGCGGTAATACGTAGGGTCCGAGCGTTGTCCGGAATTACTGGGCGTAAAGAGCTCGTAGGTGGTGTGTCGCGTCGTCCGTGAAAACTCACAGCTTAACTGTGGGCGTGCGGGCGATACGGGCAGACTTGAGTACTGCAGGGGAGACTGGAATTCCTGGTGTAGCGGTGGAATGCGCAGATATCAGGAGGAACACCGGTGGCGAAGGCGGGTCTCTGGGCAGTAACTGACGCTGAGGAGCGAAAGCGTGGGGAGCGAACAGGATTAGATACCCTGGTAGTCCACGCCGTAAACGGTGGGTACTAGGTGTGGGTTTCCTTCCTTGGGATCCGTGCCGTAGCTAACGCATTAAGTACCCCGCCTGGGGAGTACGGCCGCAAGGCTAAAACTCAAAGAAATTGACGGGGGCCCGCACAAGCGGCGGAGCATGTGGATTAATTCGATGCAACGCGAAGAACCTTACCTGGGTTTGACATGCACAGGACGACTGCAGAGATGTGGTTTCCCTTGTGGCCTGTGTGCAGGTGGTGCATGGCTGTCGTCAGCTCGTGTCGTGAGATGTTGGGTTAAGTCCCGCAACGAGCGCAACCCTTGTCTCATGTTGCCAGCGCGTTATGGCGGGGACTCGTGAGAGACTGCCGGGGTCAACTCGGAGGAAGGTGGGGATGACGTCAAGTCATCATGCCCCTTATGTCCAGGGCTTCACACATGCTACAATGGCCGGTACAAAGGGCTGCGATGCCGTGAGGTGGAGCGAATCCTTTCAAAGCCGGTCTCAGTTCGGATCGGGGTCTGCAACTCGACCCCGTGAAGTCGGAGTCGCTAGTAATCGCAGATCAGCAACGCTGCGGTGAATACGTTCCCGGGCCTTGTACACACCGCCCGTCACGTCATGAAAGTCGGTAACACCCGAAGCCGGTGGCCTAACCCCTTGTGGGAGGGAGCCGTCGAAGGTGGGATCGGCGATTGGGACGAAGTCGTAACAAGGTAGCCGTACCGGAAGGTGCGGCTGGATCACCTCCTTTCTAAGGAGCACCACGTAAAAGGCAAGGCACTGGGTCTTGTCTGTAGCCGTGAGGAGCTGGTGCGCTGTAGTGGCGCCCGGTTTGGTGCACAACAAACGTTTCGCCGGTACGGGTTTCGAGTGATCGAGCCGGTGATGAAAAACTTTGCCAGACACACTATTGGGCTTTGAGACAACAAGCCCGTTTGTTCCCTGGCCACTGTGTGTGGTGGGAGAGCGTGTTGTCGCCCTGCTTTGGTGGTGGGGTGTGGTGTTTGATTTGTGGATAGTGGTTGCGAGCATCTCGCAGCGGGATCTTTGGGTCCTGTTGTTGATAATGCAATTTTTTATTCTTCCGAGAATATTTTTTGATCTGTTTTGTGTGTAAGTGTTTAAGGGCGCATGGTGGATGCCTTGGCACTGGGAGCCGATGAAGGACGTGGGAGGCTGCGTTATGCCTCGGGGAGCTGTCAACCGAGCGTGGATCCGAGGATGTCCGAATGGGGAAACCCGGCACGAGTGATGTCGTGTCACCCAACGCTGAATGTATAGGCGTTGGGGGGGAACGCGGGGAAGTGAAACATCTCAGTACCCGTAGGAAGAGAAAACAAAAGTGATTCCGTGAGTAGTGGCGAGCGAAAGCGGAGGATGGCTAAACCGTGTGCATGTGATACCCGGCGGGGGTTGTGTGTGCGGTGTTGTGGGGCGTTTCTTTCTTCTGGCCGCCGTCAGGAGCAGAAGTGATAAACCGTTGGGTTAGGTGAAGTGGCCTGGGATGGTCTGCCGTAGTGGGTGAGAGCCCCGTAACCGAAAACCTCAGCGGCTTCTGGGAAATGTTTTCCCCGAGTAGCAGCGGGCCCGTGGAATCTGCTGTGAATCTGCCGGGACCACCCGGTAAGCCTGAATACTTCTCAGTGACCGATAGCGGATCAGTACCGTGAGGGAATGGTGAAAAGTACCCCGGGAGGGGAGTGAAAGAGTACCTGAAACCGTGTGCCTACAATCCGTCAAAGCCCTCGACTTTGTTGTGGGGTGATGGCGTGCCTTTTGAAGAATGAGCCTGCGAGTCAGGGACATGTCGCGAGGTTAACCCGGGAGGGGTAGCCGCAGCGAAAGCGAGTCTGAATAGGGCGTATCACGTCAACAGTGGCGTGTGTAGTGGTGTGTTCTGGACCCGAAGCGGAGTGATCTACCCATGGCCAGGGTGAAGCGCGGGTAAGACCGCGTGGAGGCCCGAACCCACTTAGGTTGAAGACTGAGGGGATGAGCTGTGGGTAGGGGTGAAAGGCCAATCAAACTCCGTGATAGCTGGTTCTCCCCGAAATGCATTTAGGTGCAGCGTCGCATGGTTCTTGCTGGAGGTAGAGCTACTGGATGGCCGATGGGCCCTACTAGGTTACTGACGTCAGCCAAACTCCGAATGCCGGCAAGGTGTAGTGCGGCAGTGAGACGGCGGGGGATAAGCTCCGTGCGTCGAGAGGGAAACAGCCCAGATCGCCGGCTAAGGCCCCTAAGCGTGTGCTAAGTGGAAAAGGATGTGCAGTCGCGAAGACAACCAGGAGGTTGGCTTAGAAGCAGCCACCCTTGAAAGAGTGCGTAATAGCTCACTGGTCAAGTGATTGTGCGCCGATAATGTAGCGGGGCTCAAGCACACCGCCGAAGCCGCGGCAGCAACACTTTTGGTGTTGTTGGGTAGGGGAGCGTCCTGCATCCGGTGAAGCCACAGAGTGATCTAGTGGTGGAGGGTGTGGGAGTGAGAATGCAGGCATGAGTAGCGATAAGGCAAGTGAGAACCTTGCCCGCCGGAAGACCAAGGGTTCCTGGGCCAGGCCAGTCCGCCCAGGGTGAGTCGGGACCTAAGGCGAGGCCGACAGGCGTAGTCGATGGACAACGGGTTGATATTCCCGTACCCGTGTATGAGCGTCCCTGACGAATCAGCGGTACTAACCGCCCAAAACCATGACCACCCAAGACCTTCGGGTCGCGGGGGTTGTGGGGCTGCGCGGGACCTTCGTTGGTAGTAGTCAAGCGATGGGGTGACGCAGGAAGGTAGCCGTACCAGTCAGTGGTAATACTGGGGCAAACCTGTAGGGCGAGTGATAGGCAAATCCGTCACTCATGTGCCTGAGAGGTGATGCATAGCCGAGTGAGGCGAATTCGGTGATCCTATGCTGTCGAGAAAAGCCTCTAGCGAGCGCATACACGGCCCGTACCCCAAACCAACACAGGTGGTCAGGTAGAGAATACCAAGGCGTACGAGTGAACTATGGTTAAGGAACTCGGCAAAATGCCCCCGTAACTTCGGGAGAAGGGGGACCCCCACACCGTCAACACCTTCGCGGTGGGCAGCGGGAGGGGGTGGCACAAACCAGTGAGAAGCGACTGTTTACTAAAAACACAGGTCCGTGCGAAGTCGCAAGACGAGGTATACGGACTGACGCCTGCCCGGTGCTGGAAGGTTAAGAGGACCCGTTAACCCCTTCGGGGGTGAAGCGGAGAATTTAAGCCCCAGTAAACGGCGGTGGTAACTATAACCATCCTAAGGTAGCGAAATTCCTTGTCGGGTAAGTTCCGACCTGCACGAATGGCGTAACGACTTCTCAGCTGTCTCAACCATAGACTCGGCGAAATTGCATTACGAGTAAAGATGCTCGTTACGCGCGGCAGGACGAAAAGACCCCGGGACCTTCACTACAACTTGGTATTGGTGCTCGATACGGTTTGTGTAGGATAGGTGGGAGACTGTGAAACACAGACGCCAGTTTGTGTGGAGTCGTTGTTGAAATACCACTCTGATCGTATTGGGCCTCTAACCTCGAACCGTCTATCCGGTTCAGGGACAGTGCCTGGCGGGTAGTTTAACTGGGGCGGTTGCCTCCTAAAAAGTAACGGAGGCGCCCAAAGGTTCCCTCAACCTGGACGGCAATCAGGTGTTGAGTGTAAGTGCACAAGGGAGCTTGACTGCGAGACGAACATGTCAAGCAGGGACGAAAGTCGGGACTAGTGATCCGGCACCCCCGAGTGGAAGGGGTGTCGCTCAACGGATAAAAGGTACCCCGGGGATAACAGGCTGATCTTCCCCAAGAGTCCATATCGACGGGATGGTTTGGCACCTCGATGTCGGCTCGTCGCATCCTGGGGCTGGAGCAGGTCCCAAGGGTTGGGCTGTTCGCCCATTAAAGCGGCACGCGAGCTGGGTTTAGAACGTCGTGAGACAGTTCGGTCTCTATCCGCCGCGCGCGTCAGAAGCTTGAGGAAACCTGTCCCTAGTACGAGAGGACCGGGACGGACGAACCTCTGGTACACCAGTTGTCCCACCAGGGGCACCGCTGGATAGCCACGTTCGGACAGGATAACCGCTGAAAGCATCTAAGCGGGAAACCCCCTCCAAGACCAGGCTTCTCACCCATACAAGTGGGATAAGGCCCCCCGCAGACCACGGGATCGATAGACCAGACCTACACGCCCAGCAATGGGTTCAGGGAACTGGCACTAACCGGCCGAAAACTTACACACAACGCTCGCAACCACACCACGCGTACCAACCACGCAAACACACCCCACCACCAAAACACCCTTCCCAACCAACATGGGACACCCTAAAAAGTGAATAAAGTTACGGCGGTCAATAGCGGCAGGGAAACGCCCGGACCCATCCCGAACCCGGAAGCTAAGCCTGCCAGCGCCAATGATACTGCCCAACCCGGGCGGAAAAGTAGGACACCGCCGAACACA